>JAFWLZ010000055.1 GCA_017510835.1 Candidatus Saccharimonadota bacterium | reverse complement strand
TTGTTGCTCCAACGAATGTCGAGCTGGCCGATGCTGAAGTAGTAATGAATTCGAAGGAAGTTTCTGAAAAGTTCTATATTCTCAAGAAAGCGATTGCTTCAGTGGCGAAGGATTACGATTTTGTCATTATTGACTCTCAGCCAAGCCTCTCACTTCTTACCGTGAATGGTATGGCGGCTGCTAATTACCTATTATTACCAGTTCAGACCGAATATTACGCGCTCGAAGGCGTAGCAGATCTTCTCCAGACCGTAAATGAGATTAAAAAGCGTATTAATCCGCGCCTCAAACTCCTTGGTGTACTTGCTACGATGTATGATAAGCGCACCTCGCTTAGCTCGCAGGTTCTCGCAGAAGTGAAGCGCTACTTCAAGGATCGCGTATTTGATACCACAATTCCACGCAACGTCCGTCTCGCCGAGGCTCCGAGCCATGGCGTATCGATTGGACAGTACGATCGTTTCTCTAAGGGCGCAAAGGCATATAAGTCCCTTGCCGACGAAGTATTGGAGCGAGTTAAATGAGCATCTCACGCGGTTTAGGGCGTGGGCTAGGTAACTTAATTCCAACTGACACAGTCGATGATTTTTTCGATCCAACCGCCGAGGAAGATGAAAAGATTAGCCAGCTCAAAGAACTTCCGCTTGAAGAAATTATTCCAGACGAAGATCAGCCTCGTACGCATTTTAACGAGGCACAACTTGCTGCGCTCGCGGATTCCATCCGCGAAAATGGTGTCGTACAGCCAATTGTTGTCGTAAAAGAGGGCAAGAAATATAAGATTGTTGCCGGTGAGCGCCGTTGGCGTGCTAGCAAGATTGCGGGATTAAAGACTATCCCGGCAATTATTCGTACGCTTAATGCACAGAAGCGCCTTGAGATATCATTGATCGAAAACGTCCAACGTGAAGATTTGAATCCGATTGAAGTTGCTACCGTTTACGCGAAGTTCCGTAGCCAGTTTAATCTTTCTAATGCCGAAATCGCAAAACGTGTCGGCAAGAGTGAGTCAGCCGTCGTAAATACGACTCGTCTTCTTAATCTTCCAGATGAAGCAAAGCGCGCAATGGTAGACAATAAACTATCCGAGGGTCAGATGCGTCCGCTCGTTACACTTACGCCGGAGCAGATTAATGACGTTCTCCCGAAGATTATTAAGGAAGGTTGGTCCGCACGTAAGGTTGAGCAGTATAAGGTTGGCTTAAATAATCAGAAAAAGGCTAAAACTAGCGCAAAGACTACCGAAAAAAGTCCAGAAGTCGAAACTATGACTGAAAGCATTCGTGAACATCTTGGCACGAAGGTGCGCATTTCCTCTAGTGCTCGCGGTTCAGGGGAAATCGTGCTAAAATTTAAAGATAAAAAGGAGTTTGAGAAGTTATGTTCGATACTAATGGCGTAGAAAAGAAAATGACCGCTACGGTGGAGCGTTTCAAAGATGAAATGAATAAGGTTCGCACCGGCCGTGCTCATCCAGACATGCTTAGCAACGTTAAGGCCGAGGTTTATGGCCAATACATGCCGCTTAACCAGATTTCTAATATCACTATCTCTGGTGCTTCAATGCTCCTAATTACCCCTTATGATGTTTCGAACATTGAGAAAATCGCAAGCGCAATTCGCGCAGATCAATCTCTTGGCCTTAATCCATCTGACGATGGTCGCGTGATTCGCGTCCCAATTCCACCACTTACTGAGGAGCGCCGCCGCGAAATTGCCAAGACCGCCAGTGCAAAGGTTGAAGAAGCAAAAATTTCTCTCCGCCAGGCTCGTGATGATGCGTGCAAAGAGATTAAAAATCTCGAACTTCCAGATGACGCTAAGAAACGTGCTGAAAAAGTTGTCGACGATTTGATCAAGAAATATAACTCCGAAATTGATCAGCTCTTCTCCGAAAAAGAAGCTGAAATTATGAAAATCTAAACTAATAGTAAAAAGGGAAGGCAAAATGTCAGAAGAAGAAGAGCGTAAATACGAATCGAATAATGTAAAAATAGCTGTGACTGCAATTCTTAGCATTTTGCTTGGAACGGCCTTTATTTTAGCCCTGGTTCATTTTGGTATGAATGTCCAGCAGAATATTGACGCGAAGGTCGAGGAAAAAGAAGAGAAAGAAACAGTAGTGTCTATTCTCAACGTCGATTATAGCTCTGCTGAATTCCGCTATGTCGCCCCTACCGGTGGCCTTACGACAAAGGAAGAGGCGGATGCCCAGCCGAAGAATTATCTTATTTCCGAAATCAAAGACGACTATGATGATAATTACCTCGTTATTGATAACCAGGATTTGCTCGACAAGGCTATCAGCAAGCTTCGCAGCGCGGCCAATGACGAGTCAATCAGTTATGACGTAGAAGATAAATTCTTCACCTCCGGCTCAGTAATCTTGGTCACGAGCGAGAAATCTGGTCTAGGTGGGCTAGATATCAAGTCCGTATCGCGTGACGAAGACTATAATATTCAGATTGACGCTGTCGAAAAGAATGTCGAGAAATCATCCGTTCAAGACGCTTCTGAAGGGCGCGCAGTATTCATAAAGATTCGCAATATTCAGCCAAAGAGCGTAAAGGTAAATGTCGAAAATGAAGCAAAAGACAAGCAAGCAAAGTAATCTACCAAAAAGAATCATTATTGCATTGGCAGCGATTGCTGTTATAGCGGTGATTGCGTTCGGCGTAACGACGGCTATTGTTCGAAGCCAGATCCCGGTTTTCGATGACGGGAGCGAACTAAGCGTAATCGAACTCACGACAAACGGCGGCGTTTCGTATGAATGGAATTATGAGTTCGAAAACTCCGACATCGCCGAAATAGCGGACAAGACAAGCAATGTCCGAGACCCTGAAGTAGACGGCGGCGTTGTTGACTTAAGATACGTAATAAAGGGCAAAAAGCCAGGCAAAACAAAACTCATTTTCCGCTATGGTAGTTTCATTGATGGTCGCATTGAGGAAACGCGCAACTATCTTATCGAAGTAAACGAAAAACTTGAAGTACGCGTTACGGAACAAAACTAAAACGCGATATATTCTCTAATCCAGCGTTGTAGGGCGTCGGCGTTATTGAAATAGTCGGCGTCTTCGTCTTTGTCGGCTTGTAGCCAGTCAATGACTTTCCCTTCGTAAACTACCGCCATTGACGGCGTAAACTTTACGTATTCATGAAGGCTTGATTGCGCAACATCCTCCCAGAGCATGCGATAATACTTAAACTGCATATCATCTGGAAAATCAGCCATAAAGCCCATCATGTCGGCAGTCATCACGCAGCCTGGCTTATCGATCATAATAAGAAAGGTCTTTTTGTCTTTGATCAACTTCTCGTATTCGTCTTTTTTAATCGTTATAGCTTCGCTTTTTGCGTAATATTCGTCATCGAGACGAAACGGCTTCTTTGGCCCTTGATTATTGAGGATAAAAATAATTGCGCCAGTCACGAGAAGCCCCGTGACAACGATTGCGGATATAATGATGCCCGTTTTCCGCTTCATACTAATTCCTGGTTAATTTTTTGAAGTCAATATCGTGGTAAGGGATTTTCCAGAAGGCGAAACTACCGTCTTCTTGTTTGACTTCGACGTCGTGATCACCCTCATAATACCAATAGCCGCCAACGACGTAGATTTTATTCTCATCCCATCCGAGCGCCTTGAGCATCGACTTGGTCATGCCGGCATAGCCGCCACCGCCACACATTAAGAAGATGTTTTTATCTTTAGGAAATAAATCTTCGAGAATTTGCTGGGATTCTTTGAAGTTGGCTGTATAATTGCCGTCTTTCTGAGTAAAAAGGGTATCGCCGGTATAAGATTTGCCGACCGCTTCCGGTAGTCCTTCGACGTTTGCGAGATAAGGATATGGCACGACCTCAAAACCCTCGACTAAGCCAGAAAGATAGCGGTCTCCGCCAATCTTCTCGTAATTGGCTGGATCCTCGAGCATGCGCATATCGTAATAAACGCTATCGGTGCGATTAAGATACCTATCAATTGTGCTTTCATTTATATTTCTATCGATACCGAGCTGACCGCGCTGTCCTTCGCTTAGTTCTGGCTTCGGCAAGTCGGGCTGAGCAAGCTTTTTTGTACAAAAAGTACCAAGCATCAGGCCGCCCATTAGTGCTACGACTACTGCAATGACGGTTATTGTGACTGAGTTTTTCTTCATAATACCTCCGATATCTATGCTATTATAATATCATCATTCGGACAGGAGGTGGGAATATGTCGAGAATAATGAAGCAACTTAAACTATTGCGAATCAGAAGTTGCGCGCGTTTTATCGCGAAAAAATGTGGACGAAAAATCGAAGACGGATATATCTATGATGACGGAAACTTGAGAATTTCGTTCAGTCAGTATATGACGACGATTTTTTATCCAAATGAGCATGGTGAGAGAAAAATGGTCTTTTCTTATAGCCTAACTCAGCATGACAGTATTTTTTATGAGGGGAAATGGCTGCGCGACTTCGCAAATCGCTATAATTCATTAAAAAATACGGCCTGAATATCGGCCGTATTTTTCCTATTCTATCTATTAAGTAGTTTTAGAACTTCATGAACTGCGACTGCGCCATCGGATGTAGCCGTAACGAGTTGGCGCACTTCCTTGTTGCGGCAATCGCCAGCGACAAAGATACCCGGAACATTTGTATGGCAGTATTCGCCTTCGATAAAGCCGTCTTCGTGCATCGTAATCTTGTTCTGAAATGCTTTTGTGGCTGGAATTCGTCCGATTGCGATAAAGAGACAGCCAATCTCGAGATCCCGTTTACTTCCGTCAGTGTTAGTGACCTCGATGGAATTTAACTTATTATCGTAGTTCAGCTTTGTAACCTGTGAATTCAGCAATAATTCGATGTTTTCTTTTGCTTTGACTTTCTCAACTACCTCAGCATCTCCACGGAATTGATCGCGTCGATGGATAAGGTAGACTTTCTCGGCGATATTAGAGAGAAACAGTGCATCTTCGAGTGCGGTATTCCCGCCGCCATTTACGGCTACGGCGCGCCCACGATAGAAAGTTCCGTCGCAAGTTGCGCAGTAGGAAATACCATGACCAACGAGTTCCTCTTCGCCGGGAAGGCCGAGCTTGCGCGCATTTGTGCCGGTAGCAATAATAACTGTTTTACCGGTGTATGTATTACTATCTGTCTGAACGTCTTTTTCGGTGCCACGATCATTGATGCCGACGACTTCCTCGAATTTAATCTCGGCACCGAGTTCGTTTGCTTGCGATTCGAGGCGGCTTGCAAAATCTAGACCAGAAATATGCATCGCAGCCGGATAATTCTCGATGTCTGGTGTAATAATAATCTGTCCGCCGCAGGCAGTTGCCTCGAGAACGAGCGTTTTTAAGTTTGCGCGGCGCGCATAAATTGCTGCTGTTAGGCCAGCTGGCCCACCCCCGATGATAATTACATCGTACATCTACTTTACTCCTAACATTTTTTCTAATCGTTTACGCGGCTGAAGACCGATGCGACGGTCAGTTTCTTTGCCATCTTTGAATGCTATGAGACATGGAATTGAGCTGACTTCATAATTACTAGCTAGCGCTGGCTCAGCATCAATATCTACGGTGACGATCTTGTATTTATCGCTATCTTCAGCCATTGCTTCGAGAGTAGGATGTAGTGCGCGGCAAGGTGGACACCAAGAGGCGTTAAAATCGACTAAGACCGGCACGGAAGACTCCAAGACTTCCTTTTGAAAATTATCAGACCTTCCTTCAATAATGCTCATAGTTATCTCCTTTGTTTTATTATAGCAAACTATAATCAGTTGCAGTTATGGATATTTTGTGCTAAAATATACCCAATATGGCAAAGAAAAGTAATACCAAGCGCAAGCTTGTTGGTCTAGTTTCTGAGGAATCTGGTATTCGTCTCTATTATACGAAGAAGAATACTATGAATACTCCTGACAAACTCAGCCTTCGCAAGTACGATCCAGTGCTTCGGAAGCACGTTGTCTTCACCGAGACCAAGAAGAATCTCGGCCGCAACGAAGTCAAGGAAAAGAAACGTTAAATACGCACCTCGCCCGCGAGGGCGTATTTTTTATTGTTTGTTTTTGTTTCTGCTTATGCTAAAATATCTACAAGGAGAATATTTTAATGAGCGAAGAAGAAATGCATTTCCATCGTAGCCAAACTGGTGAAGATGCAAATGATTTACATAAACACGGTGGGCTCGACGAAGACGCTCACGAAGACAAGACCGAACGCGAAAACCTCGAAGAGGCAATTTCGGAGCTTGACGAATCTGAAGACATCGAAGAAATCAAAGAAGATGTCGAAGAAAAATCAGTAAAAGAAGAACCAGTCGTTGACAAAGATTTTGCGGTCGCAAAAGAGCCAGAAGATGATTGGAAGAAAAAAGAAGACAATAAGCCTTATATGACAGTCGACGAAGTCATCGAGCCGAAGGCAAAGAAAAAAGGTGGTGCTGGCTGGAAGGTCGCTACTGTATTCTTCCTTCTACTTGCCATCGCTGGTTGTGGTGCTGCGGCATATCTATTCTTTAATAATGGCAAGTTCGAGCTTATGGGGCGTACAGTCGAATCGTATAAGACTGGCCAGAGACCACAAGACAAGCAAGAACCTCAAAAGCCTGAGTTTAAGTTTGATGAAGCAAAAATTGATTATTCGGCACTCGTAGCAACGATGCCGGAAGGATCGATTTTCTCGCCTATTAAGGTTGATTATACGAAGGATGGTAAGTATTTCTTCGTAATTGCTGATGTATTCCAGGCTGAAAGTGGCTATGCTGGTGTTTGGTATCGTTCCGTAGAGAAAGGAAGCACTTGGACTGAGCTTCAGGCTGGTCAGGCAATTCCTCTCTGCAGTGAAATGACCGAAGACCAACTCGAGATGATTGAGGCTTATGGCGAGTTTGACGACGACCTCGAATCTCAGTATATTGGCTGTAGTGATGAAACTGTCGATACTGAAGGTGGCGAAGGAATTCCGACCGAAGAAGCTCCAGTTGAAGAAGTTCCAGCTGAATAAGCATTAAAAAAGTTCCGGATTAAACCGGAACTTT
>JAFWLZ010000054.1 GCA_017510835.1 Candidatus Saccharimonadota bacterium | reverse complement strand
GATAATCGTGATGAAGTCCATCTCGCTACTAAATGTCTGTGACATCTCATAAGCCATTGCGGAGTCGCCGAGCAAGAAATAATCGGTTTTATTGTTTGGCCCGAGTTTTTCTTTGAGCTCGCGAATAAACGTAAAAGTCTGTTCGCCTTCAGCCGGTAAGTAAGACTCAATCAACATGCGGTAATGGTTCGGGCCAACGAGCAATTCCTTTGCGCTATTAATCGTATCGCGACCGTCCAAAACCTTCTGGCGTGTTTCGTCGTCAATTCGTGCCGCAAAGCGCGAATCCGGTAAAATCTTATCGGTCAAGAAATTCACGAATACTTCGAGCGTCAGCGTCCAGTTCTCGTCGTAATCGTAGAGCGAACCATGATAGAGATAAGCAAGGTATAATTTATTCTTATCAAACTGGCCAGAGAGCGGCAAAATTGCCCGGTACAAAGCGTCGTAATTATATTGCACGCCCGCCTTTGCTGCGCGCATTAAAGTTGCAATCGTGGCAAGTTTCGTCTTCTCGTCCTCGCCTAGGCGGCTGGCATATTCTGGCACCGGCAAAATCTTCTCATCGATAAAGTTGATGAGCGTCCAGAGCGATACGCTTGGATTTGTGTTCACGTGGCGGTATTCGTATAATGCATAAACTAGTTTCAATTTACTTGCGTCGAGTTTGAATGCTCGGCTCAATTCGCCATAAGAATAGCGCGTGTTCTGATTGTTCATGATGTATTGCGCTTGCTGTAATTTCGCAATCATCTCCGGCGCCAGTGCGCCTTTTAGCTTTTCGTCGCCAGCATGTGCAAGCAAGAAATCGACCAAAGTCTTCGCCGAAATGCGAGTCGTCGAAGCTGTCGTTTCCGCCTGATAAATCTTATAAAGATTCTTCAATTTATCGAGTTTGTCGCCGAGATTGATTTTTTCGCGTGCCGTTTTTACCGCATCGGCTGCTTTTTCGGCAATATCTTTGATTTCAGTTTTTGTAGCCTCGTCTAGTCCGCCGATACCGCTAAGATCCAAGTTTCTCAACTCGTTTTCAACGAGCGCGATCTGGCTGTCAATCTTATTCGCTACGCCGGCAACGGTGTTATAATCATAGCTTCCATTCAAGGTCTTCTCGGCTTGATCGATTTTTTCTACAAGCTTTGCACGCAAATTTTCGGCCGACTTTCGCGCCTCGCTACCTTCTGGTAAAGTACTAATCGCTGCGTCGATTTTTTGCAAAACCTCATCTTTCTTCGCGATAATCGCATTTTTTGCATCAGTAATCTGGGTCTTAATTGTCGCTGCCTGATCAGCACTCAACCCAAGTTCCGCCAATACATTTTCGTCCGTGAGCGCAAAATCTACAAGCTGCTCAATCGTCGCGCTCGCCGTAGGCGTGGCGGTTGTGGTATAGCCGTAATAAACGAAAACCTTTTCAACCGTTTCCTTGCTGATTCCGAACAACTGCGCAAGTTCTGCTGCAGTTTTTGGCGTATTCGTTATGGCGCTGTTGCTGAAAGTAAGGAGTTTTTGGAGATCACTTTTCTGCGCCGCCGTCACCATGCTTCCATACTTCGCATCGGTCAAAATCTCATTCACGACAAAACGAGCAAACTGATTCGTGGTGAGCCGCGTGCTTGGATTTTGCTCGGCCAAATACAGCACGAAAACATCATCCAGCTTTGCCGGATCAACGCCAAGAATATTGGCGATTTCGCCCTTTGTGCGTGGCTGGTTCACCTTATTTTGATCGACGAAATAAGAGAATTGATTAACTTTTGCGACCAAATCAGCATCTACTTCATCCGCAAAATGTTCGCTCGGGAAAATGTCCTGCTGCAAGAATCGTACGAAATCGCTAAGCGAAATCGTATGCGCATCGACGTCGCGATAATAGCGATAGTAAAGCGCCTTAATTAAATATTCCTCAGTATCAACTTTCTCGGTACTGAGATCGTTGACTTTCGGAATCAGTTCGTTATAGTGCTCAGGCTCATTAATTGTGTTGCCATAGCAAAGCACGCGCGTCGTGTCATCGCGGTCGGCATATTCTTTACAAATCTTCGTGACATCCTCATCCATTTTATCGTCATAGACGAGCGCCATCTGGTTTGTTTCGCTAAAGACATCCTTGATGCGGTTATTTTGCGAGGCGGTAAAATCGACCACAGTGCTGCCTTTGAGCATAAACGCGCCGGCGAAGATTATAAGAAATGCCGGCAGTGCGAGTTTGCGGAAGACGAAGGCGCATTTACCAAAGAAATCCATCTTGAAGTTAATTGTCTTCTTCGCGGTTTTCTCGATTGCCTTATCGAAGATTAGGAGTAATGCTGGTAGGGAAGTAAAGATGGAAACTAGGCTCAAAATCACGCCCTTACTGAGCACAAGCCCCATATCGCGGCCAATCGTAAAGCTCATGAAAATCAGCATCAAGAGGCCGACGACGGTCGTTACGGAACTAGATGAAATTGCGCCAAAGGAATAGCGCATCGCACGGCGCATTGCCGTCATCTTGTCTGGACAGTCTGCTTTTGCCTTTTCCTGGCGGTAGCGTGTCGAGAGCATAATTGCATAATCCATCGAGAGCGCCATCTGAAGAATCGCTGCAATTGAATCGGTAATATGAGAAACGCTCGGGAAGATGATATTCGTCCCTTTATTCACGACCACGGCGAGCAAAATCGCGAACAAGAACAGGAATGGCTCCACCCAGGACTTGCTCATAATAATCAGGATTACCATCGCAAAAGCGATTGCTGCTAATGCTACGCCGATCTGTAGAACGTCGCCGTTGAAATCGCGTACCTGACCGGCTTCGACTGTCTCATATTCCTTGGAATACTTGTTATGAATCTCGTGGTAAACTCGGTCAGCCGTTTCAGAATCTGCTGGCGCATCGATATTAATCTTGTAAAGCGTATACTGGTCGCGGTTATAATTCTCACTCTCGTCGTAATCAACGTAACTTACGCCGTCGACGCTCTCGATTTCTTTCTTTATCTCGAGTTTCTTCTCGTCTGGCACGTCGGTCAGCATCATCTCATAGTTGCTGGTGTCGCTGTAATTGAACTCATCATTCATTATCTCGAGGCCCTTGGAAGTTTCGGAATCGGCCGGCATGTAGGAATAAATATCTTTATTAATATGGACTTGTGTTGCGAGAACGCCGCAGATACCGGTGAGCACCAAAAAGACAGCAAAGATAACATAACAGTGGTTTACGATAAAATCTGTGACCTTTCGCATATTCCTGAATTATACCCCCTATCACCCCTGTTAGTGAAGAACAAAACGCTTAGACTCTGTTCAAAATTAGACAAATCATTGACTATATGTTCAAAAAGTGATATAATAGAGTCATGAATAGGTCATCTTATAGCCGTGTAACAGAGAAAAACCGCCGCAAAATCCAGGAGGCTTTTGCGGAGCTTTTGGCGGAGCGCGGCAGCCTTAGTAATATTACTGTCACCGATCTCGCCGAGCGCGCTGAACTCACCCGCGGCACTTTCTATAACTATTACAACAACCTCTATGAAGTTGGCGCCGAACTTCAGGCGGAACTCGAAAAGCGTCTCTTTTCCGAATATGATAACCTCTCGACGCTCGCTGGCATCGAAAAATATATCGACGAAGTCTTCCTCTTTTTTGAAAAACAAGAGGGGATCTATCGCGAGCTTCTTGCTAGCGATGCCTCGACAGACTTTCTAACGCAGCTTGAAAACAGTATGAGCAAACGCGTCCTAACTTTACTCCATAATAACGGCGTGACGGATAAAACCGCCGAGCTGGAGCTTCTCTTCACGATTAACGGCGCAATTGCGATCGTTCGCAAACATTATCGTGGCGAAATCGACCTATCTTTGAACGATATTCGCGACTATTTGAAGTCCAAGATTGGCTGGATGTTTCGTAAATACGTCATCCAATCTTAAATATTGTAAAATTTACAACACACCCTAGATATAGCGTCAAAAAATGATTGACAACACTATATATAGTGCTTATACTAAAACCAGAACTTAATAAACAACAAAAGGGCACTATGAAAAATATTATCTACTTCAATCCTTCTGACGCAGCAAAATATGACTTTGAACGTTATGCGAATTCGCTCAAACGCTACGCCGATATTTCCGATAAAGATATCAAGGCAGCACTAAAATGCGTCAATGAGTATGAGAATCTCCATGTTAGTCGCCTTGTCGAGCTCGGCACGGCTCTGATTGAAAAATTCGGCTCCGAAGCTAAGGCAAAGCAGTATTTTGAGGCGCACAATCAATATTTCGGCGAGAAGTTCGAACGCCTCCGCCGTATTACCGGCTACCTCGTTGGCACGCTCGATCGCTGGAATGACGGCAAAAAGGCCGAAGAAAAAGCCCGCGTCAAGCACTCGGTCAACTCCGCTATTAGCGACGCTGTTCGTGCCGAGCGCTTAGAGCAGCAGGCTCTCGCTCACAATCTCGCTTACGCGACTGCTTAGAGTGTTTTAGTCCAATCTTTTATCTCGGCGTCCGTCGCATCTTGCGAAAAACGGATGCCGTTTTTCCAGTCGCCGCCTTTTGCTGCTTCGGCAAGCAATTTTCCGCTGTCGCCGAGCGGGGAAGAATGCGATACTGCAACCGGGATGACTTCTTTTTCGCCAAAATCGACACTCGTCACGAAACTGCTTAGTGGCCAGGCGGCAATCCCCCACCAAACTGGATACATTACGATGACGCGCTCGTAGCTATCCCAATCTGGCGCATTAGTACTCTCGAGTGCAACTTTGCGCAACTTTTCGTCTTTGTGCTCACGATAGACGCGTGAAGTTCCGTCCGTCCAGTCCAAATCCGCTTCGGAGTAGGCTTCGGCTGGCTTTACCTCGAACAAATCTGCGCCAATTTCCGCTGAGATTTTCTCCGCGATTGTCTTAGTGTGCCACTGCGCCGAATAATATACGATTAATGTTTTCATTTTTCCTCCTTATTATTTAATGCTCGTTTTAGCAATTTGCCACTTTCAGACAAATGATTGTCGAAACTGAAACCGTCTCCGTACTGCGGCACATAATCCGCTTGCAGGATTGCAGAAACTTCATTTTTATTCGAGAAGGACCAATAAGTCCAGCTGATATTTTTCTCGCGCATAAAATCTGCCCAAGTAATAAATTCGTCCGCATAGAGTTGACCATCGCCGCTTGCGTCCGAGGCGCCGCATTCAGAGACAAACACCGCTAAACCGCGCTTACGAGCACGTGTAATTACTTCTCTGAGTTCCTGCTTGTGCGTTCCGGAGTAGAAATGTAAGGTATAGGCTGTATTTTTATCTGAAACTGGCGCCTTTGCTGCGCTATCCAAATCTTTGCTCCAATCTGGAGTGCCGACCAACACGAGGGCTTTTTCGGCTTTTTCACGGATTGCCGGCGTCACTGCCTCCGCGTAGGCGCGCACCGAATCCCAGTTCGTGCCACTGTTTGGTTCGTTGCAGATCTCGTAAATTACATTCGGCGTGTCACCGTATTTTGCGGTCACCTCTTTAAAGAAATTGATCGCTTGGCTCTGATAAGTTTGCGGATTATTATCGTGAAGGATATGCCAGTCGACAATTACATAAATATCTTCTTTGATTGCGGCATCGACTAGTTCGTAAACCTTGTCTTTCAGTGAATTATTCGCAATAAAACCACTCGCGTTCGGATCGGTATACATTGCGATGCGGAAAACATTAATTCCGAAATCTTTCTTCAGTTGAGCCACTGCTTGCGCGTTATAAAGATCGCCGAACCATTGAATACCGTGCGTGCTGATACCGGTCAGCTGCACCGTCTCGTCGTGCTGATTTTTAATCGATTTTCCGTCGACGTGAAGTTGTCCGTTGTAGGATACGCTTCGCTTGTCTATGTTTTCTGTCTGCTTCGGCTCATCTGTCGTTGTCGTCACTTCGCTTTCTCCCTCCGGCGCTCGCCCGATGTTTATCCCGATTATTATTCCGGTCGCAAGTGCCGCGATTGCCACAGCTGCGCCGATTATCCATACTAGTTTCGCTTTCATCGTCCGTATCCTTTTATTATGTTTTTAGTATATAATCATAAGTAATGAAGATTCAATTCAACAACAATCTCGAAGCTCTCTATGCCATCGATTACTGCGTGAATCGTGGGCAAAATATTATTCAACAGACCGAAAACCTACCGAATCAAGAATTTTTTGATGAACTTTATCGCCTTTTCCTCGAGAAGATTTCCGATGTTGCGCGCGATGATGTAGTTTCAATCGGCGACTATCATCGCAAAGCGGAATTTGCTCTAAATCCGCAAAATATTCTCCCAGACCTCACCGCTTTCCAGACTTATTTCTCGCAAAACAAGGAATTGCAGAATAAAATCATCGCTGATGTCGAAAACAGCGAGGCGATTACTTCGCTTCACCTCGAGGGACTACGCAGCTTCTTTAATATCGACGAAAACAATGACATAAATATCATTCTGACGATGTTTATTAACGGCGGTTTCGGCGTCTTTAATGGCGAGAGCAATATTATGCTTGGCACAAAGTACAATCCTGAGACGAATCACTACGAAATCGCTAAGAATGACATCAATAATATTTATCACGATTTTGCTGCGCCATATGTCCATATGTATCTCTACGAGGAGGGCATTAATGAAAATGGCGATATTGAACAGCTTTCTGAGGTTATTACGCGCGTTCTAGAAATCATATTTACATCGCGCATTTATGGCGATAGCTATATTGAATCCGCTTTGCAGGCTCAAGACAAGATGCGCCTCGGGCAGATTCGCATCTTTCTCAGCATTTATCTCGAGAATAAAGCAAAGATATTTACGCTCAAGGACTACGTCGGTCTTCTTCTTGAGAACGGTTTAGCCGCAAAATCTTGACGAACAGATAGCGCTTATGCTATAACTAAGGCATACGACAAACGTAAGGCCAAAATATACAATGAAAATAAAGATATTCTTTGCAACGCTCTTAGCGTCGCTTTTAATACCATTTGCCTCGGCTTCTGCCGACGATGTCACTTCCATTACTACGCTTTCGGAATTTATATCTTATAAAGCTACACCGGGTAACTATCGTCTTGATGCCGATATTTCTCTGATTGACAACACTTCGATTACCGCTAGCGGCTACACTCTCGACCTGAATGGCCACACGCTCAATGTTGGCGCCAAGACGCTTCTCGCTAACGGCGTTATTACGATTAAAGATACCTCCGCTGAGCAAAGCGGCAAGATTACGGGCACTTCTGCTAGCCCGCGCATTATTCAGGTTGGCGGCAGTGGAGTTATAACTTTAGAATCTGGTACTTTTGAAGGCCCCGACACTTATACGCTCTGGCTTATCGCGGGCGCGCAGGCGAATTTGAACGGCGGTACGGTTACCTCGTCCGAAGTTCCGGCTATTGTTAATATAGGCACAGTAACGGTTGACGGTGCGACTGTTTACTCGTCCGCTTTGGACTGGCCGACGTATTACGGCCAATCAAGTTCGACTCTTACTCTTAACAGCGGTACGATTGAGTCCGCCGGAGACTATTTCGCAGTCCTTCTATCTAAGCCTGGCTCGAAATTTATCATGAACGGCGGCCTCGTTAGAGCAAAATATATCCATCCAACCAACCCTGGTCGCGGCGGCGTCGGTTTAGGCTTGTTTAAAGATACTGAATTTATCATGAACGGCGGCAAGATCGAGAGTCACGCTCAAGGTATCGCCGCTAACGGCTCTCAGAGTGATAATGCAAAGATTACTATTAATGGCGGCGAGATTGTTTCTGATACTGTCGGAATTTACGCTCCACAACGTTATGGCGAGACGACTATTACCGGCGGGACTATCACCGGTGGCGATACGGCTCTCGAAATTCGTGCCGGCAAGCTAAATATCTCTGGAGGCGTATTTACGGGTGGCAATGGGCAATATTATGTCGATCCAAATGATAACGGCTCCGCCGGTCATAATGTTGCGATTTCTATTGTCCAGCATACTACTAAGCAGCCAATTGAAGTAAACATCACTGGCGGTACTTTTAGCGCAAATCTACCGCTCATCGAGGCAAATCCGCTTAATAACCCAGAAGAAGCGATCGAAAAAATCAGCATTAAGCTCGGCGATGACGCGTCCAGTAATCGTCCAGTCTTTAATTCTACCGGTACAAAAACCGTGGTTAGCGAGGACAAGACGAATTTTATTTATTCTGGTCTCTATACGCATAATGTAACCGATTATGTCGCTACGGATCACGGCGAAATTGCTGAAAATTCAATGGAAGCAGTTTACCCTTATCATGAAGTTAAGAATGAGATCCCGGCTGATTTCCCAGGCGGTACCGTTGATGTTGATGTGGCTCGCACTCTGCGCGGCTCACTCGTCACTGTTAAGGCGACGCCGGCCCCAGGCTACTATGTTGACGAGATTATCGTTACGGACGCTAATGGCAACCGTATCCCAATTATTAACGGCAATCAATTCTATGCTCCAAACAGCGATGTCGACATCCATGTCGTCTTTGCCGTCAAGAACCCTGCCACTACCGATGACCATATCGATTACTTTGTCTTCATGGGCATCTGTGTTGCAGCTTTCATTTGCTCAGTCTCGAGCCTTCTTTTAAGCAAAAAAATGGCGACTATCGCTAGCCGCCGTGGAGAGTAAGTAGTTACTGTTTTGAAATTGCTCTAACGCAGTTTTCGAAATCTCCCTGTAAGATTACTACACAGCTTTCATAAATCATCAGATTTACTGGATGGCCAAAATCTTCAACGAGATTTCCTTTCTTGTCTTTTGCGCCGATTTTTGTGAGTAGACTGCGCGTATCCGCCATATAGCCATAAATTGGTTTTCCGATCGCGCTCGCATAGCCAACTTCCCAAGCCGTTCCGTCGTCCATGCATTGACCGCGAAAACAGTCTAAGTTCGCTACTACGAGATCGCATTCCTTAATCAGTGCGCAATTGGCTCTATAGATATCCATGCTTGATGTAAGCATATTATCTAGCGGAAACAAGCCGACGAAACCGTATTTTTCGCAAATCGCCTCGCATTTACTTCCTATCGCTCTCGCGTTTGGAGCAAACACCTCTGGTCCTGCAATATAGATTTTCTTCTTCTCCATAAAAGAGCACCTCCCCTAATATTTTCACCAAGTATCTGGCTAAATAAATTGTATCATAAATAGCTGTGATAAAATCTAACTATGAAATTGTTGATGCATACCTGTTGCGCCCCGTGCAGTGTTTATTGTATTAAAACTCTCCGTGCCGAAAGCATCGAGCCGACTCTTTTTTGGTACAATCCAAATATTCATCCGTATTCCGAATATAAGGCGCGTCGCGATTGTTTAAAAAATTATGCAGCCGAGAAGAAAGTGGCGCTCGTACTAGAGGATGCTTACGGCCTCGACGAGTTTATCTGCCAAGTCGATCCGAAGCGTCTCGACACGCGCTGCGAAGATTATTGTTACCCGAAACGCTTTCGCAAGGCTTTTGAATACGCCAAAGCAAATGGTTATGACACAATCACAACCACGCTTCTCTATAGTATTTATCAAAAGCACGACAAGATTGCTGAAATCATGCAAAAAATGGCGAAAGAATACGGCGTCAAATTCCTCTATCGCGATTTTCGCGAAGGTTGGCGCGAAGGGCAGGACGAAGCACGTGCTGCTGGACTCTATATGCAGAAATACTGCGGCTGCGTTTATTCTGAAGAAGAATCCGGTCTCGGCCGCGAAATTGCCAAGCAACTCAAGAAACAAGGCATTTCTCCGACCAACGCCAATGTACGCAAGATAATCGAAGAGCGAAAAGTAGATAACATTATCGACCCTAGTTCTCTCAAGCAATAAAAAATCTCCAGCCGCTTAATGGGCTGGAGATAAGACAACACTACGCTGCTTTCCTTATGAGATTTAACTGAACGAAACCACGCTCTCCGCTGTTCATTAAAACTTCGAAGAGGCAGCCTTCATTGGCTTGCCAAACTCTAAGGATGACGCCGAGCCCCGGCTGTGTTATATCGCCGTTTGGCTCAACTAATTCTATTATGTCGCCGTAGTAGTATTCTGTGCCATTCGTATCTCTGACGCCGACCGGCACTCTCGTATAATCGACAATAATTTTTATGCCATTTCCTGCGTTTATATAGAAATGGCTGTACATCGACTTTTTCAACTGTTCTCTTCCCATTTTATTCCCCTCCCAATATTGAATTCTCACCTCGAGAAGCTAGGTGTATCCTTATATTATACTACATATGCTTATTTTTGTCAATGACCATAAAAAATACCCCCGAGTGGGGGATATTTTTTAGCGACCGTCGCGCAAGTTGAAATGTTTGCGCTTCTCGCTGTGTTTGTGATTGTTGTTGCGGTTCAACTTTGCAGTTGGGACCTTCTTACCTTTGGTTTTGCGTGCCATAATCTATAACTCCAAATGTATATTATTTCTCAGCTTCAGCTTTGGCAGCCTTTTTCTCGGCTTCCTTCTTTGCCTTGGCGACCTTGTTGCCGCGGCTGGCTTTGAGAGCCTCTGCCTTCTTAGCGCGAGCCTTGAAGCGGTCAACGCGACCCTCGGTATCGATAATCTTTTCTTCGCCCGTGAAGAATGGGTGGGATGCGCTAGAAATCTGCATCTTTACGAGTGGATACTCTTTGCCATCCGTCCATTTGATGGTTTCGTCAGACTTAGCGGTGGAGCGAGTTAGAAAAGAAAACTTTGCCTGCTCATCGGCAAACACCACAAAGCCATAGTCTTTAGGTTGGATTGATTTTTTCATAATTACGACTAATTATATCAGATTATCTCTATCAAGTAAAGTGTTAAATCTGGACGGTCCGTGCTAAACTAAAAATATAATAAACGGAATCGAAAAAATGTCTAGTGAGGAAACTGCGAAACCTGCTGAAAAAGCGGAAAAAACAAAGAAAACAAAGAAAACCGACCAGCCGAAAGGCGAACGCCGTTCGCGCAAGAAACTTATCGGTATAATCATCGCCGCGGCCGCTGTCGTGGCAGCTGCAATCGCGGCAATTATAATTATTATTAATCTCAATCATGGCGACGACGAAAAGACGGTCTTCGATACGGACGCATTTTTCTTACCAGAAAACGACAAGACCGACTCGAAATACGCCCTCTTTAAGGACAACGGTGAGCGCTTAACGGAATTTGAGTTCTCCGGCATCGGCGAATTCGTTAATGATTACGCTCTTGTCCGTAACGCCGACGATAAATACGGAATTATCAGCCATGACGGCAAAATGACCGTAAACTTCGGCGACTACAATAGTATTCGCTCGCTTGTAGGCTTCTATGAAGTTACTGAAGGTGAAGACGAAAATAGCAGCAAGAAACTAATTCTTGGTGACGGCCATGAAGTTGCGACCGACTATAAGGATCTCATTTCCGACCATAGTTCGCCATATATTATTGTTCAGACCGACGATAAAGCTACTCTTTATAATGTCTTCGGCAATAATATTGCAGAGTTCAATAACGATGAAGAGCCACAAATCGGCTCCTATTCCTCGACGACAGTCAGCTTTGTTCGCACAAAAGAGGGTATCACGCTTCTCGACAATAAAACCCTGAAACCAATGACGACTTTCTTGACTGATAAGAAATACGACATCGAAACTACAAATAAGGATCGTTCAATTGTTGTCCTCCGCGACAAAGATTCAAAGAAGGGCGGCAACTACGCCGTATACCGCGATGGCAAAATTACTGAATATGGCGATCAATGTAAGTCCATTTCGCTCCACTCCGAGACCGCCACGAAGCGCACTTTCCTTTCTTGTAAGGACGACGATAAGAACAAATTAATTCGCGACGGCGAAGTCTCTGATATTATCGCCGATACCTACGGCAGTGAATATCGTGTCTATGACGAGAAACACTTCGCAAAATATGATTCCGAAGCTAAGCGCGTAGATTTCTACGTTGATGGCGAGAAGAAATCTTCTGCCGACGCAAGTTTTGCTCCATCGGTATCGCTAAAAGGTTATTACATTCGTAACAACGATAAAAAATCCGTTTCTCTCTATAGCATTGAGGGTGAACAGATCTATACTCTTAACGAAACTAGCTACGGTGACCTCGCAGGTCTCGATGCTAATAATAATATTGTCGTACGCGATCCAAATCAGGAGACCGAAGCGCGCTATTATGTCGTAAACGAAAAGGGCGAAACTATCTCCGATAAATATAGCTATCTATCGGCCCATGGCGCATATTATGTCGCGAAAAAGTCAAATAAAGAGAGCGCCCTCCTAGACAAAGATGGGCAAGTAATCATCTCTGGCGACTATCGTGATTTCAGCTTCTATGACGACGATAAGATTATCTTCGCACGCGGCGAGGGCGATAAACTTTCCTACATTGACCTAAACAGTAAATCCGAAAAATTCTCTATCTCTGGCAGCGTCTACTATAATAGCGACGGCTATATCAAAGCAGTAGAAAAGGGTAAAACCTCTTATTACACTAAGAGCGGTGAAAAGATTCACGAATACAGTACCGACTAGTTAAAATAACCTCACTTCAATGTGAGGTTATTTTTTTATGTCCGTATAGTTTTCGCGTGATTTCCTCGAGCTTCTGTACGCCGTTTTCGAGCCGATAATAATGTCGCACGTAAAATAGCGTCGTGATGAGCAAAATAACCGCCACTGCGCCGATACTGTAGGCAATCACGTTCTCCCAGATGCCGGCTGGCAACATTAACTCAACTGCGCCAAAGAATACAAAGAAAATAATCATAAATAAGGCAAAGAAGAGCGTTACGATTAAGTGAACTAAGCGTTCATGCTGAAATTGTGCCGTCATCGTCTTGTGGTATTCAATGAGTTCTGGCGTCGGTTTTTTCGACTCTTTTTCGATAAACTCAATGTAGTCCTGTAAACGCTTATCCATATCCAAATTATAGCATTATCTACCGAGAATTTCTCCCTAATATATGCTATACTATATCTAATATGTTAGACATTAATTTCATCCGTGCGAATCGTCAGAAAGTCGAGGATGCAATACGCAATAAAGCTTACGAGATTGATCTCGATGAGATTTTGCGACTCGACGACGAGCGCAAAGAGCTTTCACGCGAGATTGATCAACTCCGTCAAGAGCGCAATCAAATTTCTGCCCAGATGAAGGGCGGCAAACCTGATCAAAAGCTAATCGAGCAAGGCAAGGAGCTTAAGGCGAAACTCGCTGAATTAGAGCCAAAACTTGCTGATATTGAGCAAGAATATATTGCTAAGCTCAAAGAAGTTCCGAATGTTTACGAAGATGACGTTCCGGTTGGTCTTAGCGAAGATGATAATGAAGTCGCTGAAGTTGTTGGTGAGATTCCAAAGATCAAGAATCCGAAGAATCATTACGAAATTGGTCAAGCTCGTGGCTGGATTGACAAAGAGCGCGCCGCCAAGGTCACTGGCGCTCGCTTCGCCTATATCAAGGGCGACATGGTCAAGCTCCAGATGGCGATCGTGAATTTTGTCATGAATAGCCTTACGGATGAGAAGGTTATCAAAGAGATTATCGACAAAGCCGGTCTCAAGGGTCAGGTTTCTGAGAAACCATTTACGATTGTGCTTCCGCCACTGATGCTTCGTACTGAGATGTATGATGCGATGGACCGTCTTGAGCCGCGTGATGACCGCTATAAGATTGAGGGCGAAGAGCTCTGGCTCCAGGGTAGTGCTGAGCACGTTCTCGGCTCCATGCATGCCGGCGAGATTTTTGAAGAAGCTGAACTTCCTGTTCGTTATCTTGGCTACGCCACTAGCTTTCGTCAGGAGGCCGGCACTTACGGCAAAGATATGGAAGGCATTATCCGCATGCACCAGTTCGACAAGCTCGAAATGGAGAGCTTCTCGACGAAGGAAACTAGCCGCAAAGAGCACGAGCTATTTGTCGCAATTCAGCGCTGGCTTGTCGAGCAGCTTGAGCTTCCTTATCGCGTAATTCGCAAATGTACTTTTGATATCGGTAAGCCTGATGCGCGTGGTATTGATATTGAAGTTTGGCTCCCAGGCCAAGACAAGTATCGTGAGACACATACTGCTGATTATATGACCGACTACCAGTCACGCCGTCTCCAGACTCGCGTTCGTCGCGAAGGTGGAGAGCTTGAATTAGTTCACACGAATGATGCGACCGCTTTTGCGCTCGGTCGTATTATGATTGCAATTATTGAAAATTATCAGAACGAAGATTGCACGGTTCGTGTGCCGAAGGTTTTGCAAAAGTATTTGGATGGAAAGGAGACCATTTAAATGATTGAAAAAATAGATATTAGCGGCTCTAACTATAAAATAGAAGAGAGCTTTAAAAAGTACGTCGTTAAGCGCCTCGGCAAGCTCGACCGTCACCTACCACGTAATCATCGCAAAGATGTCGTTGTAAAGGTTGTCGTCACTGAGGTTGACCGCGCACATGGTAACAAATACGAGATTTCTGTTTCTATGGATATTCCGGGCGGCAAGGTACTTGCAGCCAAGGATCAGGCATCGAATGTTTATGCTGGCATCGATATTATCGAGGCAAAACTCGATGGCCAGATTCGCCGTTTCAAGACAGAGAAAACTAACTACGACAAGAAAGGATTCCTAAAGCGCATTTTAAAGAAGTAGTGCAAGATGGTATACTAGTGTGATGAAAGAGAGGAAGTCAGTACAGAAGAGGGTGGCAGAAAAACCGGCCAAGGCGACAAAAGCCAAGAAGGCCCCAAAAGACAAAAAACCTACCGACAAACTAGCCGATAAAACCAAAACTACTAAAGTTTTGCAGCATATTTTTGGCGATGCGCAGAAAAAGACTCTACATCGTCTCAGGAAGCGTGTCGATGAAATCAATAAGCTCGGTGCGAAATACTCTGAGATGAGTAAAAAAGAGCTTGCCGAGCAGACTGAAGTTCTTAAAAAGAAATATAATAAGCTCAACAAGCAGGCTCAGGCTAAAGCTGCGGCCGAGAAGGTAAAAGCGGCTGCCGAAAAGAAGGGCAAAAAGGCCAAGAAGACCAAGAAGATTGATAAAAAAGCTCAAATCGCTGCCGATAATAAGGTGCTCGATCAGCTTCTTCCAGAAGCCTTCGCGCTTGTTCGTGAAGCAAGTGATCGCGTTTTGAAACTTCGTCCATTCGATGTTCAGCTCATCGGTGGTATGGTGCTTCACGAAGGCAATGTTGCCGAGATGAAGACTGGTGAAGGTAAAACTCTCGTTGCAACACTCCCAGTTTACCTTAATGCGCTTACTGGTCGCGGCGTTCATGTCGTTACAGTCAACGATTATCTTGCTCAGCGTGATGCCGGCTGGATGGGCGAGCTCTATGACTTCCTCGGGCTCACTGTTGGTGTCATTATTAATGAAGCAAGCTTCGTCTATGATCGCGAATATGAAAACACCGATCACGACGATCCTCGCATGAAGCATCTTAAGCCTTCTACTCGTAAAGAGGCTTATCTCTGTGATGTTACTTATGGTACGAACAATGAATTTGGCTTTGATTATCTCCGTGATAACATGGTCAAGGATGCCGAATATCTCCGTCAACGAGAACTAAACTTCGCGATCGTCGATGAGGTTGACTCGATCTTGATCGATGAGGCTCGTACTCCACTTATTATTTCTGCCCCAGCTGCCGACAATCCAGAGAGCTACTATCAGTTTGCTAAGGTCTGCGCGCAGCTCGCTGACGAAGACTATATTGTCGACGAAAAGCGTCGTACTGTCTCTTTGACTGATGCTGGCGTCGATAAAGTCCAGAAGATTCTTGGTATCGACACTCTTTATAGCACCGAGAATACTCGTATTGTTTATCACCTTGAGCAAGCTCTCCGCGCTGAGACTCTCTTTAAGCGTGACAAGGATTATGTCGTCACTAACTCCGGTGAGGTCATGATTGTTGATGAACACACTGGCCGCTTAATGCATGGTCGTCGCTATAATGAAGGTCTCCATCAGGCAATCGAGGCAAAGGAAGCTGTCCAGGTCCGCGAAGAATCGATGACGCTTGCGACGATTTCCTTCCAGAACTTCTTCCGCCTCTATAATAAGCTTTCCGGTATGACCGGTACGGCGTTTACTGAGGCAGAGGAATTCCAGCAGATTTACGCTCTTGATGTGATCCAAATTCCACCTAACAAGCCAATCATTCGTGTCGATAAGGACGATTTAATCTTTCGTACCAAAGCTGCTAAGCTCAAGGCGATTGCAGCTGAGATTCACAAATATCATGATCGCGGTCAGCCAGTGCTTGTCGGTTCTGATTCGATTGCAAACAACGAGCGCATTGCCGCTTACCTCGAGAAAGAAAATATCCCATTTGAGATTTTGAACGCAAAGAACAACGAGCGCGAGGCTGCGATTATTGCTAAAGCTGGCGAAAAGGGTGCAGTTACTCTCGCTACCAACATGGCTGGTCGTGGTACCGATATTAAACTCGGCAAGGGCGTCGTCGAACTCGGCGGTCTCGTCGTGATTGGTACTGCACGTCATGATTCTCGTCGTGTCGATAATCAGCTTCGTGGTCGTGGTGGTCGTCAGGGAGACCCAGGTACGACTCAGTTCTTCGTATCTTGTGAAGACGATCTTATGCGCATCTTCCAGGGCGATCGCATTGCGATGATTATGAAGCGTCTCGGTGTTGATGACGATATGCCAATTCGCAACCGTATGGTTAGCAAGACGCTCGAATCCGCACAGAAACGCATCGAAGGCTTCAACTTCGATAGCCGCAAGAACGTTGTCCAGTACGATAACGTCATTAACCGTCACCGTAAGGTCGTTTATACGATGCGTCGCAAGATTCTCGATGGCGATAATATTCGCCCAGAGATTTCTCGTCTCTACAAAGACGAAGTTGCTGAGCTTGTTCAATTCAGCTCTCGTGTTAACAAGAAATTTGCCGAGAACTTTAAGCGCGTCTTTGATCTCGACGAAGATCTGATTGACTCGATTGGTCTCATGCGTAAAGAGAAGGATCGCTACAAGCTCGCCCTCGCTGCTGTAGAGGAACTCTACCGCGATAAGGAACTCGAGTTTGGTGATGAGACTATGCGCAAGATTGAACGCGAAGTTTATCTTAATGTCCTTGATACGCTTTGGATGCAGCATCTTGAGAATATGCAGCATCTTCGCGAAGGTATTCATTGGCGTTCTGTCGGTCAGCGCGATCCACTCGTTGAATACCGCTCTGAATCACAGAAACTCTTTGATGGTCTCCAGCGCGCTCTTCGTGAGGAAGTGATGAAGATTCTCCTCACTCTCCGCATGCAAGAGGTTGCTGAAGATTCCGACGATAAGTATGACACCGAGCTTACCAAGATGGCTGAAAGCGCCACTGAAAAGGGTGTCAATGAAGTCTCAGCTGGCGTCAAGAATATGGACGACGAATTTAGCAAAGATGAACATGGTGTCGGCAAGGCTGCCGAGCACAAAACTAACGTTGGCACGAGCAAGAAATCCGGTGCTAAGAATACTGATCGTAATGCCAAGCGCAATGCTGCTCGCAAGTCAAAGAAAAAAGCCCGTCAGAACAAGAAAAAAGGTCGCAGATAATTGAAACACTCGATTGAGGAGGTCCGGCTCAAGAATGGCGCCCGGGGCCTTCTTATCGATGCGCCTAGTAGTCCCGTTCTTAATATCCGGGTAGTTTTTCGCGCGGGTAACAAATTTGTGAAATCCCCTGAGATTTATGAGGTGTCTCACCTGATGGAGCATATGGCCTTTGGCCGAAATGCGAAATTCCGCGACGAACAGGCTTACGAATCTGAGTTCACAAAAAATGGCGCTTATCATAACGCCTGGACTTCGGATTATTTCATCGCCTACGAATCGGAGTGTGCAGATTTTGGATGGGAACGCATCCTTGATTTGCAGGAACTCGCCGTCGCGAAACCGCGGTTTAACGAGGAGGAATTAGCGAGCGAGAAGGGAAATGTTCGCTCTGAATTGACGGGCTACCAAAATGAGTATTCGCGTCTCATCTGGCCGAAGCTCCAACAGTCGCTTGGCGAAGATGTCCTGACCTATGGTGAACGCCTTAAAACAATCAATAACATTGAGCTAAAAGACATACGCGATCACTATCGCCGCACTCATACTGCGGCAAATATGCGCTTTATTATTACTGGCAATCTTCACGGCCGCAAGCGCAAGATTATTAATATGCTTGAAAATTGGGACTTGAAGCCGGGCAAAGAATTTGAAATGCCGTTATCGGCTTATCGTAGCACAAAGCCAGTGTTAATTCGTCGTAAAGATGCTAGTAATATGAGCTTTGGCTTTTCGTTTATAATTCAGCGTGCTCTTGAGCCGGCCGAACAATATGCGATGACCTGTTTGAATCATATCCTGAATGGCACGATGAGTAGCAAGATTTTTGGCGCCGCACGTAAAAAAGGTCTTGTCTATGGCATGGGTTCGCAGGCTGAGTCTGATCGCCAATCGAGCACCTGGGATTTCTATGGGGAAGTAAACTCCGAAAACGCCACCGACCTTTTCGATCTAATCGCGGTCGAACTCGGTAAAGTAATCAATGGCGACATTTCCGAAGAAGATATTGCTGCGGCAAAAGCCTACGCGCTTGGCCATCATCAGATGCTCGCGCAGACTGCTGAACAGATTAGCGCCTATTACCTCCGCGACTATATTACGACTGGCAACTATGAGCCGATGGCGGATGCGCCAAAGATGATTGAAAATATCGACAAGAGTACAATTGTTCAGCTCGCGCGTATATTCATGCAATCTGGCATCTCTGGTCTTGCAGTTGTAGGAAATATGAACAAGGGAATTCTTGACGAACTTTGGGAGCGAATTCTTAGTACAGTGTAAAAGACCGGCAAATGCCGGTCTTTATTTTGTGAGCTCAAATTCGCTGAAGTTGCCTACGATCGTCCTGCCTAGTGCGGTCATATCGCCGCGCGTCATCGTAAAACTACGCGCGCCAACCCTTGCGTTTACACAATCCAAGTCTGCGTTGTTCGGCGAGTAGGAGGTGACATATTCATATCTCTTTTC
>JAFWLZ010000053.1 GCA_017510835.1 Candidatus Saccharimonadota bacterium | reverse complement strand
TACTCCAGAATGAGGCAGCGCCAAAACTACCCTTGCGCTTATCTGCGTCACTCTCGCCTTTCATCTGACAGAAACCACCAATCGGTAGCCAGTTTAGCGACAAAATCAAGCCCTTTCCTGGCGGGTTATCCCACTCGGACTTCTTTAGGCGACACCATTTTCCATCAACTTTGCGCCAAGCAATCGCCCGCGGCGGGAAACAAATGCCGAATTCCTCTACGGTCACGCCATTTCGGCGAGCAGCAATAAAATGCCCAAGCTCATGCCCTGTCACGAGCAACATTAAGATTAATAGACCAACAATAATACCTAAAACCACACTCATACTTACTTAATAATAGCACAAGCAGAAAAAGTCTGCACAGCATGGTATGGATTATTCGACAATGTATGGATCAGTGCTCAGCCCAGTCCCAGATGTAAACTCTATACTATTTTTAAGCGAAACGAGAGGGCGGAGACCTAATGAACCAGTAATATTATTCCCGCTTAAACGAAAGTCCCAATTACCCTCGCCCGAATAATCGACACTGAAAATATTCGGAGAGGCAGTCCATGCATGGACGTTTGAGCTGCCCGTATAGAGATAGCTCTCGAGTGACGCCTGATTTCGGTTCATTCCTGCAATAGTAAGCTCGTCGTCCGTAACTAAACCAATTTTATATTTTAGCTTACCATTGCCATTAGCGACATATTTCGTAAAAGAATCATTAATATTAATACAGTCTAAGCTCGGCTCATAATTATTATCTGAATTTTTAACAAAATTACGACCAATAGATCCATGATAGCTGTAATTCGAATAGCCACCACTTGGCGTTGCGTCACTATCTTTCCCCTTTAAAGCACCTGAATAGTAGCTACGGTCATTGCAAAATATAGTGTCTTCAAGATCATCTTCATAATTTTTAGTATCAATAATATGACCATCGAG
Organism: Candidatus Saccharimonadota bacterium; assembly: GCA_017510835.1. GTDB lineage: Bacteria > Patescibacteriota > Saccharimonadia > Saccharimonadales > Saccharimonadaceae > UBA2834. The sequence goes on along the minus strand of JAFWLZ010000053.1, from coordinate 14,056 downwards.
ATTTTGCTGTTCGAACCAAGTTTCTATCATAGCTTTAGCATTAGAGTCGGTAGTGTTCGAAAACATTGCATCCTTCATATCTTCAATATCGTCATAACCGTCAACTTTAAGATAATAAATAATGCTAGAATTTCCAAAGTAGCTAATATAGCCAATCTTAGTATTATCGCAAGAAGTGGCGCCATCAGTGCAGAAGTAGTGATATCTTACGGCAGCATTAGCGCGTTCATTTGCCCAGGTGCCAGAAATAGACTGACCAGTATTGATATCAAGGTCGTAGCTATTACCGTTTCTGCTTACATTATTACTGAAAGTAAAAATAGTAGATCCAGCAGAGAGCCTACTGCTACTTATACGCGTACCAAACATATAACCGACATCAGCCGGAGAAGTAGTATCATTATTAAACTTAAAAGCATTAGTGTCTACGCCATTTACTTTTACCGTTATCTGATTGTTCTGATACGTCGCATTACACTGCTTAATTATTTCTCCGTCTACTACGATATCGCTCGGTTCACCATTATAAATCATCTTAGTACCACCAGTAGAAGTTGTACGAACAATCTTCCAGCACTTATCTGCCCAAATAACATTGTTATCATTTACTTCACCTCGGAAATAATAAATTGGGTTTTCATCATTCTCTGTACCCGATCGAATATTAAGACCATTTCCGTTTCCAGTAGCAACTGTCGCTTTTGTAGTAAAATCTATGTACGAATCAACGCCATTATTCTGGCGACTCACTATTTCATGGTATAACGTGTTCGAGCCATTCAAACGCCACTGCGCATACAACGTCGTATCACCCATCGCAGCGCTAACCGTAATATCGGCACCATCAGCAAAACTCGTACCCGAACCATTCGCTGCCGTATTCCAGCCATTAAATACATAACCTTCACGCGTAAAGCTGTTCGCCGTAATCGGCGTCGCCTCATCTTCATTCACAACAAGCGGATTCATCGAGCCAGTGCCGCCGTTCGCGTCAAAGCTAACCGTATGTTTCGGCGCCTCAATCTTCCCCAGCTTGATATACATATTCCTGAGTGTGCCCTTAAAAATCCTCATCGGCGTACCGTCCGTATTCTGCGAAGCCCCAAAGAATGCCGTCTGATTGAAGAAAGCGCTGAAGTTACTAAAATCATCCAGAACCTTAAATTCTCCACCGTTAAGGCTATAAGTGATAATCCCATCTTTTCGTATGACTTTTACCGTCTCGCCAGCTGTGATGTTATATTTGAAGGCCTTTTTGTCGCTACTTGAATTCACGCCTTTTCTGGAGGTTATTTCGATCTTACTGGAAGTGCTGCCGTCGATACGAATCACGAAACCAGGATAATACATCGAAGCGTCCTCATTCTTCGCGTTGAAATACGTCGCCTGCTGCTCTTGACTTGACTCATAGCTCTCAATTTCGAAATAAACCTCGAAATCCTTACTCGCGTTATCTATCACATCATCTTTTCTAAACAAAGCGACACCAGTATCGATATATTTCGAATCCGTCCAATCATACCCATCCGAATCAATACAAGTACTACCGGTAATATTTGAGTTATTGCCATGAAAAGTACATTCACCTTCAATCGCAAACACTGTCGGGAAAGTAGTGCCGCCGGAACCTTCTGTCTCATAATTGACTGAACCGTATGAGTTAAAATATTTATTCAAAACGCTCGCAATCGTAAAGACTAATTTGTTCGAACCAATAATTTCGTAACTCGTCTCCCCTGCCCCCATTGGCTTGTTGAGGCTAACCGTATAGTCGCCAGCCGCGAGTTTCACATTCTTACAGCCCTGCTGCTCAAAATCACCAAAGACGACCTGAGATTCAAAACCGCTCTTCGTAATATTTGCCACGAATGCCGAACCCTTATAATCCGTGCCAGTCGACACACAAATTTCCCAAGTCTTACCGCCAGAGATTGTCGCCGTATTGCCAGAAACCGCAAAAACCCTACCACCGCCAAGCAGTGCTAGGACACCGGCGAATATGATGCCGAGAATGAATCTCTTTTTTAGCATGTTTTTTATCTCTGTTTTTTTGACTATTTTTACTTTTAACCTAGTCTTGTATTAAGTATAAGCGAAATGACCTAAAAAGTCAAGAGGTAGCACCAAAAATCCACCCCTGTTGCGGAGTGGATTTTCAATATTTTTTATTAAGCGATAGAGACAATCTCGATTTCGCTATATTTCTGGCGATGTCCAGTTTCGGTATGAACACGCTTCTTGGAGTGGTAACGGATAACGCGAATCTTGTCGCCAGCTACCTTTTCGTTAACGACCTTCGCTTTTACCTTAACTCCCTTGACGGTAGGCTCACCAACAGTGGTCTTATCGCCGTCAATTACGAGCAAAGCATCGAGAGCGAGATCTTTAGTTCCTTCCGGGAGGAGGTCCACACGGAGGGTCTCTTTTTCAGCGACAACGTATTGCTTGCCGCCAATCTTTACGACTGCTTTTTTCATAAAATTCCTTTTATTACTCCGGCTATTATAGCAAAAAAGCCACAACATTTCAAGCGTAAAAAGAAAGTAGCACCGGGATACCCGACCGGTGCTACTTGATAAAGGAGAATTTTATATATGCTTATTTCTTCTTATCGCCGGAAATATGCTTCTGGACCTTTGCCAAATCCTTTTGGCTGCGATACCAGTAGATACCACCAGTTACGATACAGACGACTGCAATGATTGCGAGTGCAATCTCACCAGGACCAGTCTTTGGAAGCTCTGGAGGAGTGTCCTCAGTTGGCTTACAGCTTGGATCCGTGTTTGGATCGCAATCCTCATCATCGTCGTTGCAATTTGGATCATCTTCGTCGCAGCAAGTTGGATCTGTGTTTGGATCACATTCTTCTTCTTTACAATCCGGATCATCTTCGTCACAACAAGTCGGATCGTCTTCATCGCAGCAAGTTGGGTCCGTGTTCGGATCACAATCTGGCTTTGGCGTACAATCCTTCTTGACGTTAATCGTTGCACTATCATAGACTTCCCCGACATCGTTAGACGAACCAACGTTGTAATCTACGATAATCTTATTCTTAAATGCATGCTTCACGCCGCATTGAAGACTATCAACAGCATTATCATTAACCTTAACCTGGTAGGTAATGTTTACATATGTATCTTTACCGTAATTACCAGTCTTAAAGCCATTCTTGCCGATAACATCGGTCATCTTGATACCATCTGGGCGAGCAAGATCTACCAAGTTAGTAGTACCGTCGATCAATGTAACTGCACTCGGAAGCTTATCGTGGAAGGTGACGTTCGTAAGATCGAGCGTACCAGTGTTCTTCCATTCAACCTTATAAGTGAGCGTATCGCCAGGCTTCGCATCGACAGAGCTATAAAAGTTCTTTCCATCCTTAGAGACGGTCTTCTTTACAGTCGAATCTGCCTTATCTGCCTTAAGGCGATAAGTGATATAACCGGAATATTCAGCACAACCTGGAATAAAACCGTTTAATTCTTTCTCGCCGATAAGCGCACCATTTTTGCTAAATAGATAGTCGCCGCTAATCTTTGCGCCATTTGCTTCATAGCCATTATGCATAGTCGCAGAAGAAGCGACATACTTCATGACTATATCCTTCGTTGAGTCAGTTTCGAGATAAGCCTCGTCCCAAACTTCAGTAGGATTGGTATTGGTTGAAGAAATTACGGCGCTAACCTTCGATTTCTTCGAAGAGTTAATCGTCCAAGTCGAAAGACCAGCCGAGATTCTTACGTCTTTTGCGATACCAGACGCAGTTTCATCCCAGTTAAGTTTCGACATCGCATTGTTATGGAAGTATACATATACTTCGTACTCTTTTCCTGCGGTAACCTTAACGCTATCGAGGAACTTATTGTTCGTACCGGCTTCCCTGATACGAACGAAGTTTCGCTCATCGCCAAGTGCCGGATTGTCCGTGATGGAGTTGAAAGTTGGATAGCCAGCTGGCTCCTTCATTGTGAAGGTCTTTCTCTCCGGACCATAGGCTGAGCTAGAGGCGAACGGCACAATTGCCGCTACTGCCACGGCCGCCAAGCCAGCTACCGTGAGTCTCCGTTTAAGTTTTGTGTTTGTTTTTGTTAGCATATTTTTCTCCTTATTACTAATCCAGTTTTTCCGAGCTAGAAACCAAGCTCGCTCATATCTACGGTACCGTCACCATTCGTATCGTACTTCTGGTCACGATCGGTATTTTCCATCTGATCAGCTGATTCCTTTGTCTTAGCTTCTTCTGCTTTACCAGCGTCTTCTTGTGCTTTTTCCTGAGCACCTTCCTCAGTACGCTGAGTCGGTTTCTCAAAATTGCTATCATCTGCATTCTGGATAGTATCATTATTCCTGCCATCTTCGCCGACAGTATTCGGATCTTCGCCACCCGTAGAACCATCATTTCCGGTATCAGGATTATAGTTTGCTGGGTCTGGGCGTTCGGTCTTATCGCCTGCATCGAGTTGTACTTGATCGTCGCCTGCGCGCTTCTTTATCATTTCAGGATCCTTACTGTTATCTTTAGGCGGATTCTCTTTCTTATTTGGAGTATCTACATCGAGGTCCATGCCAGTAGGCGTGCCGTCTTCCTCAATCCAACCATAGCCTTCGACATACTTAATTCTAATCGGCTGCGTACAAGACTCTTTCAAGTCTACACCAGCCTTGGAGCCATTGGATCCTGCGAATTCGATGTGATACACCTTCGTATCATTCTCTACCGTCTTGCAAGCAACAATCTCAGTAGCATGCGAGGAGTCGAGATCGCCTTTTGAAAAGTCTGCAGTAATATAGAAGTTATTATATTCACCAGTCCTCGTCTCTTCCGTAATACGCGTATCGTCATCATTGACGATATCGTAAACGTAATCATAGACCTTCTGGTGTGTCTCGTTATCGTTCTCTAACTGTTCTTTTACATCATTTGCGTTTACAAACTTAACGCCCTCTACGCCGTAATCATCAATGCCAGCATCAGCCGCCTCATCGCCGAACTCAGTATAATACGAAGCCAGCGTTTCTGTCTGAACAAGAGCTTCGCTCACGTTTGCTTTCATCTTCTGTTCGTCGGTTGTAGATTCGTAACCTTCACTAAAGCAAACAGGCTTGTCCTTCTTCTCGTTTACGCCAGTACCATCTTCGTTTGCATAGCGATCGTGAGTTGTCGATACAGCCACGATATCTTCATATCGCTCGCCATATACGTGTTCTTTTTCGCTTTCACCGCCATCGGCGTCAGTTTCAGTAGCGCCATCGTCCTCATCGTCAATATTTTTTGTAAAACCAGGTTGCCCCTCAAATTTTCCAGACATTTTCTGCTTACTTTTGTCACCACCAATAGCAGTCGCTACTGCTGCTCCAATCGCAGTTCCAACAGCAAGGGTACCAATAACTCCAAGTACAGCAAGCCTCTTTGCTTTTGCAGATAAACCAGCACCGAGTTTCTTTTTCTCTTCATTGGAGAGTTCTTTCTTCTCGCCGCCATTTTCTACTTCATTTTGCGATTGTAGCTCATGCAACCTATCATAATCGTCGAATTCATTATCGTCTTCAGGTTCTGGATTATTTTCTGGTTCCGCGCCGCCTGATTTATTTTCTTCGCCGGCGCCCGACTGGATACTCTTTACTTTCTTGAAGAATGAATCGAGTTGCGCGTCATCCATATCGTCTTCATAGGTATAAGCTAGTGAATCATCGAGCCCTAGATCCTTTGCCGCAGCTACTAAAACATCTACATCGATATTATCGAGCTCTTCGACCATCTGGTCGCGAGACTTTTCTTTTTCTTGATTCTCGCCACCGCTTGTTGGAATTTTTTCTCCTGGCATTTCTCTTGTTCCTGTTTACTTTTGTATTTTTGACCTTATTTTGCCAACATTTTACCACTAGCGCTTTACGAATGTCAAGCCCTAAAACTAAAAATAAGGACCATTTACCATGATCCTCATTTTTATTTTGTTCGGATAAAACCTTACATTGGTTGTTCTCCTATTTTATTTTGCTTGAATAACTTTTTGTTTTTCTATCGTATAGGCATTCTCCTCTATTCTTATGACAATATACCACCACCAAGTGCTAGATTAATCCTTTTAATCCTAGCAAGGGTGTTCTTGTTGATTTTGACACTTTTCTTACTTACTAACTCGCCACTCTCTTTACTATATGGATTTAGTTCTTCATAGGCCATGATGCCATTTTCGCCTAGATTTAGTGTTTCGATGTTTGCCATATTATTATTGTTTTCCTTTCTTTTTTGGCTAGTCTCCTTCCTGATACCCATTGGAATTTGATTTTTCGTTTTTGTGTTGCGCTCTGTCTTGCTCAACTGTCCTTATGCTATCACACTTATGCTTATTTGTCAATAGTGTTTATGCTATATTTTTAGAAAAAGTCAAAAATAACAGAGGTCAAAACGCCCTTGCAATTTTTAAAAAATATTTCCACTTCCCTTTACCGGCCACAACAATTAACGCCACAAAACGCAATCCCGCTAGAAAAAATTAAGCAGCAAGTATATCACGAGCAGATTTAAAAAGCCTAAATACTGCTATTCTATAAAGTTTACGGAGGCTACGGCCGAGTAAAAGCAGCCGCCACCCGTAACGACGGGCTGGCGGACTGCTGCCTTTATGGAATAGTAGTTTTAGGCTTTTTCTAGCGAAATCGTGACATTCTCCCCCTCAATCTTCACGATTTCATCATAGCCATAATTATCTTTCGATAGCTCGACCGCCAAGACTTCGTTCTTTAAAGTATCGATATGAGCCTCGGGCACCTCACAAGAAACACTCAATTTAATGCGATCATCGACATTAAGTCCAGCTTTCTTACGCGCCGACTGCACGAAGCGAATCAATTCACGTACAAAGCCTTCTTCGCGGAGTTCGTCGGTCAACTTCTTATCAAGCTCCAACTTCTTGCCGTGCGCCACCTTCTTCACATTCACCTCTTCGGCGATAATCTGCTCATAGAAATCATCGAGCTTCTCGCCGCCATACTTGAGACTTGCGAGCGGCTGACGTACCTTAATCTGACCATATTCATCATTGCGCTCCATACGAAGAGCCAAACCTTCGGTAATAATCGCACGACAATCTGCCATCTTGGCAATCGCATCCTCATCAATCTTGCCGGCCTTTGGCCAATCCTGGAGATGTACACTCTCACCGCCCATCATATTCTGCCAGAGTTCTTCGGCGAGGAATGGTGTAAATGGCGCCAAGATTAGCGCAAGATAGCTCAATACGAAATGCAAAGTCTCATAAGCCTCGGCCTTATCGCTACCAGATTCAGACTTCCAGAAGCGGCGGCGACTGCGGCGTACAAACCAGTTCGAGAGATCATCGACAAATGGCAAAATTCCAGCCGTCGCGAGTGGAAGGTTATATTTCTCCATCCCATCCGTAATTTCATTACGTAGCTGGTAAAGGCGCGCGACAATCCAGGCATCAAGCGGATTCTCAAGCTTAGCTGGCACCTTCAACTTGTTACCCTTAAATTCCCAACCATCGACCTCGGCATACATCGTAAAGAAATCATAGACGTTCCAGATCATCGTAAGCTTGCGTGCCGTATCAGAAACATCCTTATCGATAAGCGCAAAATCTTCACCAGCGAGCACTGGGCTCGAAAGCATCAAGAAACGAAGCGCATCCGCTGAGTACTTGTCCATCAATTCATTTGGATCAGTATAGTTACCAAGCGACTTGCTCATCTTGCGACCATCATTACCAGCCAAAGTACCGGTAGTAATGACGTTCTTATAGGCCTTATCGCCAAAGAGTGCCGTATTGACCGCATGGACATAATAGAACCAAGCGCGCACCTGACCAACATACTCCACGATAAAGTCTGCTGGGTAGTTCGCCTCGAACTTCTCCTTATTTTCAAATGGATAATGAAGCTGCGCAAAAGGCATCGAGCCAGATTCGAACCAACAGTCGAGCACCTTATCAACACGCGTAAAGTGTTCGCCGTCAATATCAAACTCAACCGCATCAATCCATGGACGATGATAATCCTCGAGACGTACGCCGGACAATTCATATAGCTCATCATAGGAACCGACTACCTTAAGCGTACCTTTATCGCCACGCCACACTGGCATCGCCGTTGCCCAGAAGCGATCACGCGAGAGATTCCAATCTGGCGCCTGCTCAATATTCTTCGCAAAGCGACCATGCTTGAGATGTTCTGGGAACCAGTTAATACCTTCGTTCTTCTCGAGCATTAGAGGCTTACTGCCTTCAATATCGAAGAACCAGCTTGGAATCGCACGATACATAATGCGCTGCTTGCTGCGAGGATTAAATGGATATTCATGCTTGATATACTCAATCTTCCAGATGATACCCTTCTCTTCGAGACATTTTGCGATAAACTTATTTGCCGCCCAGACCTCGAGGCCAGCCTCGTCAGTATCACGCACGCCAATCTCGTGCAACTTCTCTGCCCACTCTGGGAAATAGTAACCGTTATCATCAATCGTATGGCGCGTCGGAATACCGTTCTTCTTACCGAGGGCAAAGTCGTCCTCACCATAAGCAGGAGCAATATGCACGATGCCCGTACCATCTTCAGCGGAAACGAAGTCTGCTGCCCAAATCTTATGCGCATTCTCGTTTTCAGAAATCTCATCCTCGAGATCGAAGAGTGGTTCGTATTTCTTTCCGACAAGTTCCTCGCCTTTAAACTTGCGTTCTGGCGCGCTGTAAGCCTCGCCAAGCACCTTTTCCGCCAATTTCGTAGCAAGCACTACCTTTTTATCATCGAGCTTGTAGAGACCATATTCTAGCTTCTCAGACACGGCGAGCGCCATATTAGCCGGAAGCGTCCAAGGCGTCGTTGTCCAAGCCATCATATATTCATCCGAATCAACAAGTTTAAACAGAGTAAACGCACTCGGGTCAGTCACAGTTTGATATGCATCGTTATCCATCGTGACTTCTGCCTTCGAAACAGGGGTCGCAAACTTCGTATCATACATCAAGACCTTCTCGCCTTCGTAGATTTTACCCTTCTCATAAAGAGTCTTAAACGCCCACCAAACAGATTCCATGAAGTCTTTGTTCATGGTGCGATAACAGTTATCAAAATCAACCCAACGACCGATGCGGTCAATCGTACCGCGCCAAGTCTCGGAATTGGCCACCATCGACTCGCGCGCTTTAATAATGTAATCTTCGAGAGAAATCTTCGTGCCGATATCGCGGCGATCAGTAATACCAAGTTGTTTCTCAACGAAATTCTCAGCCGGTAAACCATGACAATCCCAACCCCAGCGGCGCTCAACACGCTTGCCATTCATCGTCCAGTAACGCGGCACAGCATCCTTCACGACGGACGAAAGGAGAGTTCCGTGGTGCGGCATACCGGTAATGAATGGAGGCCCATCATAAAACACATACGAGTTTTTCGCATCACGATTATCGACCGACTTTTCGAAAGTTTTTTCTTTCTTCCAAAAATCCACGAGCGCTTTTTCGTACTCGCTCGCACGTCGTCGGACACCATATTTATATTTCATTCCCACATCTCCTTTCTTGTTGAACAAAAAAATTCCAACTTTCATTGGAACTCCTCAGAGCGGTACCATCCAATTTCCGAACCTTGAACAATTCGGCACTCACTTCATCTCTCACGCGGACTCACGAGCGGTTCTACTCGACTAACTTAGGCTCTCGCACTGCCTACGTTATCTCCGTCTTTCTTCCGCCAGCTCACAGCTGATAACTGCTCAAACGCTTTATGCGACAATTATACCACAATTATTCACGACTGAACAAACATTAGCATAATAACCAAAAAAATATTTCTAACCACCAAACGATTAGAAATATTTCACCTCCGTGCTGCTTATTTTATTTTAATATTCGACAATTGCACTGCAATAATTATTCCAAATATCAAAGCAATTACGAATTCAATCGCGATGATTAGCGCAATCGCCCTAATATAATTCTTAATCTCATTTACGCTATAACAGACTTCACGCATAACTTCTTCGTTGCTCTTGTTCTTGATTGCAGCCTTTTTCTCTGCAACGGTGTGAATAACGGTTGCGCTTGCACCTAACACCGGCTCGTCTTTTGCCATTTTGCCTCCTTTTTATTGTTCCATTAAATAATAATTCACGTCATCAATACGCGGCAAACTTGGGTTCATTCCCTTCCACTCCTGAAGCAACTTACCGCTATCATCAAAAGCTAAGATAGTAGGATACTCTACTACGTCATAAGTTCGGCAAATACTCTCACCTTCTGGCGTATCTGGACTATAACTCTCAGGCGCCTTGCCCGTGCGATGTTCAAAATCGCGCAACCATTCAATCACCGTTCGCGCATAATCCGTATCTTCACGCCAAACAATTACCACCCTCACCTTATTACTCCTTTGCTGCTTTCTTTTTCATTCGCTCACGCTGTTCCGCGATGCTACGCTCCAAATCATCAAGCGACTTGAATTCTTTGAATACACTCGCGAAACGCACATAAGCCATTTCGTTTGTATCGGCCAACACCTCAAGAATCGTCTCACCAATCAAACTAGAAGGGATTTCGTCTTTACCGACATCATAAATTCTCTCCTCTACTGTATCGACAACATGTTGAACATCGAGGTCACTATTGAAGTATTTGCCAACCGAATTGCGCACTGCGCTCATTAGCTTATCGCGATCAAAGGCCTCACGTGCACCAGAGCGCTTGCGTACCATCATTCCTGGACGCTCAATCCGCTCATACGTAGTAAAACGGTGTTTTCCGTCCAGCGACACCCGCCGCCGACGAATCATCGTGCCGTCTGGAGACTCACGACTCTCGAGTACCTTACTTTCGCCAATTTTAAGATGGCTCATCCCGCCCTCCTAGTTTTTATTCTTTTTGCGGCGCCTCAAAATTGCTGGAATATCACTATCGTCATCATCATCGTCATTGCGAATCTGATCCCACATGTTCACATTGTCATTGTTCGTGAAATCAGCTGACGCTGGAGTCTCTGGCTGAATCGGAGAAGCGGCTGGCTCTGGCTGTGGCATTGCCTGAACTGGGTCAGCAGCAGCCTGTGTTGGAGTAGAATCAACTGTCTCCTGAGCCGGCGTATAAGCCTGCGTCTCAGCGCGATCGCCGTAATACTTCGAATCGAAGCCAGTCGCGACAACCGTAACGATAACTTCGTCTTCGAGTTCTGGGCGAATTGCTGCACCCCAGATAATATTTGCGTCTGGGCTGATACTTGCAGTGATAAGCTCGGCTGCTTCGTTGACCTCTGCCATAGAGAGATCGTAGCCACCGATAACCGAGAGCAATACGCCACGTGCACCATCGATAGAAACCTCGATAAGTGGCGATTCGATTGCCTGCTGAGCAGCGATTGTTGCACGATTTTCGCCAGAAGCACGACCAATACCCATAAGAGCAGAGCCTGCATCTTTCATAATCGAGCGAACATCAGCAAAGTCCAAGTTGACCAAGCCATGCTCGGTAATAAGTTCGGAAATACCCTGAACACCCTGGCGAAGCACATCATCAGCAATCTTGAAAGCTTCAAGAATTGGTGTACGCTGATCAATCGTCTGGAGGAGACGATCATTAGGAATCGTAATAAGAGCATCAACATTACGAGCTAGACGTTCGATACCCCAATCAGCATTCGCTTTACGCTTCTGCCCCTCAAAGGAGAATGGCTTTGTAACGACGCCAACGGTAAGAATATCCAGCTTGCGTGCCTCTTCAGCAACAATATAGCCTGCACCAGAACCAGTACCACCACCGGCACCAAGCGTAATAAAGGCCATGTCTGCGCCTTCAAGCGCATTCTTGATATCATCACGGCTCTCATCAGCAGAACGCTCACCAACAGATGGGTCTGCACCCGCGCCAAGACCATTAGTCGTATCATGACCAAGATGTACCTTGATATCTGCCTTAGAATTATGCAATGCTTGTGCATCGGTGTTCATTGCGACGAATTCTACGCCATTTAGACCTGCTTCGCGCATACGGTTCACAGCGGAACCGCCGGCACCACCAACGCCGATAACTTTAATACTAGCTGTGCTCTCCACCTCGCTCGGTTTTACTTCGGGCATTTTTGCTCCTCCACATTTTTCAAAATACTTACTTAGATAATAACACCTAAATATTTTTTTGACTAGTTTTAGAGCAAATTATTTGAACAGTTTGGCGATTCTAGAGAAGAAACTGCCTTCTTTTTTCTTTTTTGCTTTCTTTTTCGGCTTCGCACCGCTATCGATATTATCGATATTTGCCCTCTCATTGTCACCGAGCATTAAGCCAATTGCAGTCGCAAACTCTGGCTTCAAAATATCTTCACTCACCCCAATAATACCACTCGGCTTCGCAATACGCGCTGCGAGCTCAACATGCTTGCGAGCAAAATGTTCGATATTGCGCATCTTTGCACCACCACCACAGATTACGAGACCTTCTGGCAACCTTCTGTCATAACCAGCGAGCTTTAGCATCGCGCGAATACTCTCGAAAATCTCCTCAAGACGAGCATCGACTACATCATCGACATCTTTACGCTTGAAGCGGAACTCTTCGCGGCCACGCTTTACAAGAACTTCCTTGTCCATCTCGCCCTTAAGCGCCGACACATGCTTGAGTTTTATCTCCTCTGCTACATCCGGAATCGTCGCAAGCACCGTTGCGAGATCTTTTGTTATATCATTGCTACCAATCGGAATAACGCCGACAAACTGCAATTCGCCTTCATCAAAGATAGCGAGACTTGTCGTTGCACCGCCCATATCAAGTACACCAACGCCATTTTCACGCTGCGCGCTAGTCGTCACGGCACGTGCCGCAGCGACCGCTGTCGGCTCAAATGGCCCATGCGGCTCGATTACAGCACTTTCGCATACCTTACGAAGGTTTTCACAATCTGGAGTCAAAGCGGAAATAACGTTTGCGCGTAGCTCAAGACGGGCACCATGCATACCAAGCGGCTCATGAATACCCCCCTGGCCATCAAGAATATACTCATATGGCACGAGAGCAAGCGTCTCGCGGTTTGCTGGAACTTTCCCTGCAATTGCTGCATCAGCAATGCGAATAATATCTTCTTCATCAATCTCGTGCTCAGCTACACCGACCGCAATCATGCCGTCGATCTTTGTGCTGCCAATATGCACGCCATTGATACTAATCGTTGCACGATCGACTTTCACGCCGCTCATGCCTTCTACCTTTGCGAGACACTCGTCGATAGCTTTTGCTGGCGGCATCAATTCCTTAACGATACCGCGGCGCATACCCTCTGATGGTACTTCGCCGTAGCCAATAACCGAGACTTCCTCGCCTTTAACTGTTCCTAATACTGCCCGTACAAAATTCGTACCGACATCAATCCCCACCGCAAAACGCGCTTTCTCTTCCATAAGGTTATTGTATCATATCCGCTTAAGCTTGTGTTAAAATTTCATAGCCATCATCCGTCACGAGGATCGTATGTTCAAAATGGCAGCCCAACGAACCATCTTTCAGACAAACCGTCCAACCATCATCATCTTCGACGACCACCGTATCCGGCTTGCCTAAACTCGACATTGGCTCAATACAAATCGTATCGCCTGTATGAAGCGTCAAACCGTGGCCTTTTTTGCCATAATTAGGCACCTCTGGTGGCATATGCATGCTCGTACCAATGCCATGACCTACGTAGTTGCGAATCACACCTAGCTTTCCTTTCTCGAGCGTCTTTTCGACTGCCGCCCCAATATCGCCAAGCTTCGCGCCATCGCGTACCTGTGCAATCCCCTCATAGAGCGAAGACTCCGTATAACTCAAGAGATGCTTCTGTGCTGCTGTTGGCTTTCCAATAATCATCGTAAAAGCCGAATCCACATAATAGCCCTGGTACTTAATCACGAGGTCGTAGCTGACCTTATCGCCTTCCTCAAGCACAATGTCCTTCGGAATACCATGTATCAACTCATCATTTACCGAAATGCAAATCGAACCCGGAAAATTCACTTCTGGCTCATAATAGGCTACACCCGCACCGGCACTTAAAATTTGTTTCTCGACCCACT
>JAFWLZ010000052.1 GCA_017510835.1 Candidatus Saccharimonadota bacterium | reverse complement strand
ATTGCGCGAAGGAGGCGTTCCTCAGAGCTAAGCTCCTGTTCGCCCTTTGGCGTAATCTTACCGACGAGAACATTGCCATTCTTGACTTCGGAACCAACCGTAACGATACCGTCTTCACCGAGGTGGCGAAGAGCAGCTTCGCTTACGTTTGGAATATCGCGAGTAACCTGTTCTGGACCAAGCTTAGTTTCACGAACCTCAACATCGAAGTCGCGGATATTAATGCTGGTCAAAGTATCGTCTTCGACGAGACGGCGGGAGATGACGATAGCATCATCCATATTATAACCGCGCCATGGCATGAAGGCAACAAGCATATTCTTACCAAGAGCAAGCTCACCGCCATCAATAGATGCTCCTTCGATAAGAACATCACCATAATGGACTTTTTGACCACGCTTAACAACGGTGCGCTCATCATAACAACGATCATCATTCGTCTTCATGAAGTGGATGAGGTTGTATTTCTTAGTCTTGAGGGATTCTTTCTTGTATTTAACTTCAACACAGTTAGAATCTGCCTTAATAACCTCACCATCGCCTTCGGCAAAGACAATTTGAGAAAGATTCTTTGCAACCTCTGCATCAATACCAGTAGAGACAATTGCAGCCTCTGGCTTGATTAGAGGAACTGCCTGCTTCTGCATCGCGCAAGCCATCAAAGAACGGTCGACACGGTTCTTTTCAACAAATGGAATCATCGATGCGGCCACACCGAGAATCTCTTTGTGAACAGCGTCCATATGAGTAACTTCGCTTGCGAGAACCTGAGCTGGGCGGAGGTGCTTGCGGGCGGAGACATATTCATCAACGAATTTGCCGTTCTTGTCGAGTTTTGCGCTGGTATCGGCAATTACCATGTTTTCCTCGGCAGCGGCGTCAACATATACAACCTCATCGGTTACCTTGCCGTTCTTAACAACGCGGTATGGAGCCTCAATGAAGCCATATTCATTAATACGTGCATAGGTAGCAAGGTTAAGCACGAGACCAACGTTACCACCTTCTGGGGTCTCTACAGTACAGATACGACCATAGTGGGTTGGGTGAGCATCGCGGACATCGAAGCCGGCGCGTTCACGCGTAAGACCACCAGGACCCATCGAACTGAGACGGCGCTTATGTGAAAGCTCAGAGAATGGATTCGTTTCATCCATAAGCTGGCTGAGCTGAGAGCTACTAAAGAATTCCTTAACTGCAGCGACAACCGGGCGAGAGTTAACGAGCTGTGAAGCCGTAACGGTCTGTGGGTCGCTCATCGACATACGGTCGAGAATGTTGCGCTGAAGACGGAGCATACCAAGACGGAACTGGCGCTTAACCAACTCGCCAACGAGTTTGACACGGCGATTAGAAAGCGAGTCGATATCGTCGGCTGGCTCCTGGGTAATATTAAGACGAATAATCTCAGCAATGATTGCGATAAGATCTTCCATCTGAAGAGTGCGATGATTTTCGTCGTTTGGCGTATCAAAACCAAGACGTTGATTGATTTTATAACGACCAACACGAGAATAATCATAACGCTTTGGGTCGCGGAAAGTACGCTCAATCATACTCTTTGCGTTCTCGACGGTCGCTAAGTCACCTGGGCGGAGACGGCGATAAATCTCGAGAAGAGCTTCGCTCTGATTGCTGGATGGATCCTTTTCGAGGGTATCCTCGATATATTTCTTTGCTACAGCTAGATCGATATCGCCATCGCTAGTAGCTTTTACTCTATCCACGATAAGCTGGGCCATCTCAGTCTTCTTCACGCCAAGGGCGCGGAGGAAAGTCGTAACTGGGACTTTCTTGCGACGGTCAATCTTTACGTAGATAATGCCTTTTG
This sequence comes from Candidatus Saccharimonadota bacterium, assembly GCA_017510835.1. Taxonomy (GTDB): domain Bacteria; phylum Patescibacteriota; class Saccharimonadia; order Saccharimonadales; family Saccharimonadaceae; genus UBA2834. The sequence goes on along the minus strand of JAFWLZ010000052.1, from coordinate 1,405 downwards.
TATCGGTCTCGAACTCGAGCCATGCACCACGATCAGGAATAACCTTTGCACCATAATAATTATGGCCAGAAACCGTGTCGGCTTGGAAAAATACACCATTGGAACGAATAAGCTGAGAAACGATAACGCGCTCAGTGCCATTAATAATAAAGCTGGCACGATCGGTCATCCATGGATAATCACCGAAGTAAATATCCTGTTCTTTCTTTTCGCCAGTAACCTTGTTTTCGAGCTCGACGTTTACGTGAAGAGCCGCCTCATAAGAGGTAAGGTTATCCTTTGCGGTGCGATCATCTTCGATAGGATCCTTGAAATAATAATTTTTGAAACGAAGACTCATCTTCTCACCGGTATAGTCGTCGATTGGGTTGAGCTCATTAAAGACCTCTTGAAGACCACTCTCGACAAACTCATTCCAGGATTTGGTCTGATGTTCAGTTAGATTTGGTATTGGAAGTACTTGGTCGCCTTCTGTGAATTCTACGCGGCTACCACTGCTTGCAGTTGTTGTAGACTTTGCCACATTCCCTCGCTAGTTTTTAGTGTTGATATCTTTGGCCGGAAGATTACCGCTTTTGATTCAATTTCGCCTTGCCGGAGCGAAATGCAAAAAATCAAAGCACACTACTTCTTAATTAACAATATTATCAGAATCAGACAAGATTTACAAGGGTTTTTATAAACACTTGCGTTTTCAAAACAAAATACCTAAAATGGAATTAATTAGGAGGTTAAATGTTACTATTTGGAACAGGTTTATTTTCGAATATTTTCGGAATAGTCGAGAATTTTTTGCCGTTTATTATTATCATTTTAATCGTCTCGCTTATCGATCGTTATTCGAAAGGAAAGAAGACGGATTACGGCTATGTTAAGCCGGGCGAAGCCTTGATGGCCGATGTGCCAGAAAACAAGCCGGATAACAGCGGCGCAATGAACGCTTTGCTGTACATTGGTAGCTTCCTAATTGTCGGCTCGATGTTCTTATTTATTCGCGACGAACCGAGATTAATGCCGGTTATCCTCATGATAGTTACCCTCCTAACATTTACTGCCGGTTCATTACTATTCCGTTTCGTAAAATTCCTCCGCCCTGTCGGCTTAGCTTTTACCTATACGGCAATGGTACTCTTCCCAACTTGGTTCTATGCCTTTAGAGAATTCGGGCTCGGCGAAGAAGTTTCAATGCTGCTTACATCGCTATTTTCAATGCTCGCCTACGCAGTCTCTGCAGTAGTAATTAATAGTAAAGTTGCCGGCTGGCTTAGTTATATTTTCCTAATCCTTTTCGGATGGTCGTTCGCAGCATCTATCGACACGGTGACATATAGTTCGAAACTAATTAATTATGCATTCTTCATTTGGCCATGTATTGTAGCGATTTTACCAAACATATTCTGGTCCT
>JAFWLZ010000051.1 GCA_017510835.1 Candidatus Saccharimonadota bacterium | reverse complement strand
TGGTAATCTTCGTATTCTTTCGCCTTCTCTAGTGCCGCGCGCACTAAATCAACGGCCTTGGTATCTTTGTCTGCAATTTTCATAGAACTTTCGGGACCTTTATCTGATTATCTTCGCTTTCGACCGTAAGCGCGAGCAAATCTTCGCGATTTGCCTCGAATTCTTCGATATTATCTTCACGCCAGACATTCTGCATATCGAAGCATTGATAAGTCGGCTCAACATTTTCGGTATTTAGTTCGTCTAATTGTGAAAAGTAATTAACGATATTATCAAGATCTTTGATAAGCGGCTCGATCTGAGCATCATTAAGTGAGATGTTGGATAGTTCCGCTAAATGTAACACATCTTCTCTAGTAATTGACATACTTAAATTTTACCATATTTAACCTGTTTATATATCTGATAATTGCTCAATGTCCGCTCCGAGTTCCACGAGACGGTGCGCAAAATTTTCGTAGCCACGTGCAATTGAGTAGGTATTACGCAAAATGGATTTTCCTGGAGCAGCTAGCATCGCAAGCATTACGACGACGGCCGGACGAAGAGCCGGCGGAGCCATTAATTCAGCCGGGCGCCAATTGGTTGGACCAGTAATAAAGACACGGTGCGCGTCGAGTAATTCGACCTTTGCGTTTAGATTTGCTAATTCCGTAGAATAGATAGCACGATTTTCGAATACCCAGTCATGAATAAGAGTGCGCCCTTTTGCTGTTGCAGCAATCACTGAAAAGAAAGGCAGAGAATCGATATTTAGGCCAGGGAATGGCATAGGATGAATTTTGTCAATCGGTGCCTTGAGGTTTGATTTTTTCAAGCGAATATCTGCTAGACGCGTATGACCATTATCGGCAAGATATTCTGGAGAAACAACCATTTTTTGTCCCATCGTTCGGAGAATTTCTAGTTCGATCTCGAGAAACTCGATCGGGACGCGCTTGATTTCGATCTCAGATTTCGTTACGATACCGGCTGCGATGAAACTCATTGCTTCGATTGGATCCTCGCTTGGTTCGTATTCGACTTCAGTCGCAATGCGCTTTACGCCATGAACTACTAGGTTAGTAGTACCAATTCCCTCGATTTGCACGCCTAATTTTTGAAGATAGAAACAAACATCTTGCACCATGTAATTAGGGCTGGCGCCAACAATTGTCGTCTTCCCTGGCGTCAATGCGGCTGCCATAAGGGCATTTTCCGTAACAGTATCGCCGCGTTCGATTAAGACAATTTTGCGATCACCCTCGGCGATTTTGCGAACAGACGCATTATAGTATCCGGGCTCACATACAGCATCGACATCGAGGCCGAAGCTCTTCAATGCGTGCAAATGTGGTTCAACCGTGCGGGAACCGAGCGAGCATCCACCCGCGTAAGGTAGGCGGAAATGCTTGAAATGATGAAGTAATGGTCCTAGCATCATGATGATTGTGCGCGTGCGTCGAGCGGCGGCGACATCGAGATTTTCTAGCTCTAATTTCTTCGGAGGCTCGACCAATAAATCGCGTCCATCGTTTACCCAAGTAGTTTTGACGCCGATTGATTCTAGCACTTCAATAATACGATAGACCTCCTCGATATGAGCCAGATGCCTTAGTGTAGTGCTGCGCTCATTTAATAATGATGCACACAATAGACCTACTGCGGCGTTCTTGGAAGTATTGATTGTTACGCTGCCATGTAGTTCTTTTCCGCCATTAATGCGAAAGCCCTGCGTGGCTCCTTCATTAATGGAGATAATTTGGTAATTTAGCGCACGACTTATCTTGGAGATTATCTCAAGAGATGCATTTTGCTTACCATGTTCGATTCGGTTAATTGCAGATTGGCTGGTTCCGATTTTTTTTGCCAACTCCGCTTGTGTTATATCTTTACGAATGCGTGCCATCGCAATGATATTGCCGATTTCGACCATGTAATCTGCTTGTTTCTTCATAAGATGATTATATCACGCGGTGCATAAAAAATAGACCTCATTTTGAGGTCTATTTTTACTATTCGGCGTTCGTATGAACCGCGACTACGTCATCAAGATCATCAATTGCGTCTAGAATCTTTTCGACTTTTTCGCTTGTTTCGCCCTCGACTGGGACGGTGTTGTTTGGCACGTATTGCAACTCTGCTGAATCGATTTCGTAACCAGCATCAATCAGCGCACCGCGTACTTTCATCAAATCTGACGAAACGGTGTAAATAGTTGTACCGTCATCCTCGTCAACGACGTCTTCTGCGCCTGCATCTAGTGCCGCCATCATAATCTCGTCGCCTTTTGCCTTTGTGAAGATTACACCTTTACGTGTAAACTGGAACATCACTGAGCCTGGATCGGCCATGCGACCACCATTTTTCTCGAGCGTGTGGCGAACTTCAGGCATCGTACGATTCTTGTTATCAGTTGCAACTTCGATAATAATCCCGACTCCGCCTGGGCCGTATGCTTCGTAAGTCTCTTCGATTAATGCTGCCGCGTTTTTATCTTCGACGCGAGCGATAGCGCGCTCAATATTCGCCTTCGGCATATTAGCGAGACGTGCTTTCTCGAGCACCATTGCGAGTGACGGGTTCATACTCGGATCGGTACCACTACGCGCTGCGATTGCGATTTGGTTTCCGATTTTTGTGAACAACGCACCACGCTTTGCATCAACGACGGCTTTCTGGCGTTTAGTGGTTGCCCATTTACTGTGTCCACTCATGCTTAATTTTTCCTCTTGAATTTTCTGTAATTTATTCTATTTTAGCACAATATTACAACATATTTTCAAAAAAGTGCCAAAAATATTAAACTCATGCTTTTAGCGATAAATAAACAGTGTTACCCTACACGCAAATACTTTGTAAAAGTATTTTGTAAGTAAAAAATAAGGAGAAAAAATGAATATCTATAAAAGAGTTCAATTCAAGAAACGCGAAATCCTCCAACTTCAGAAAGATTACGAGGATTATGTCTGGGCAGCCATAGACCCAAGTAAATGCATTATTTCACTTGGCGACGACTATCTTGCTGATCTACGTGATGTTTTACTGGTTCATCATAGCCGTCCAGAAAACATCTTTGGTATCGGTTTTGATTTAAACACTGGTGAAATTGATTTCATCGACCAGATTAATCGCCGCAATCCTTCTGTTGACGCGAGCGGAGAGCTTTCTCCGGAAGATAAAGAGAATATAGAGTACGCTTTGCGCTACTTCTTTGAAAAACTACCGGCATATCGAGAGGCGTAGTATAGAATTTGATGTCGTCAGA
>JAFWLZ010000050.1 GCA_017510835.1 Candidatus Saccharimonadota bacterium | reverse complement strand
TCTGCTCCTAGTGCCTATATCGAAGATTTAAGCAAACTCAGCATCGCTAATGCTTTAGCGCAAACCGACCCTGGCTACGGAATTATGCCATCAAGCAACTCGCATTACGCTACTGTGAAAAAAAAGGATGATGACTGGAATACAATCGGCTCATTAAACGATGGCGATAAGATGATTGCCTATGTACCGAATTCCTACTTCCCTAACGGCGAGACAAATTATACTGGCGAAAATATCACTATCAAATGGAAAGGAATAGCACAATACGATGCTGGTTCTGGAGTGATGAAAGCTGCCGATGTCGAGATGATTATTAATAATCTTTATATTAAAACATCCAGAGCGGACAATACTGGCGCAATTCTGCTCGCGGATTATCATGGTACTATTAGTTATTTTAGTCATAGACGAAAATCGAGCCAAAATAAGCTCGGCGCTCGTTATAATGTCATTGTGCATATTTATGATACGGCAACACAAACAAGGCTCGACGACAAGACAATCAATTTTGGCGTTGCCGATCTAGATCACTGCGATTTAAGCGTTTATACCCCTACTGATCCAAATACGACCTGTGACGAAGATGCCAGCGGAGATTATAGCGGAATCAGCCAAGCCGCAATTAAGGGTAATTATGCCGAGGGTGTTACTTTCTTGAGCGGTGTTATCGACAATGACGGAAATGGACTCGGCGAAGCATTTATTGAAAACCCTTCTTCGTTAATGTATTTTGATCCTGATAACACCGGCACTAATGCACGTTTTGTCGGAACTGCTATAACAGACAATACGGTCCCGGCGAATAGAAAATCCGGCGTTGCTGTTCAGGCAAAAGCTGGCGATTTCCGTTTCCAAGTCTCGGGCTTTAATGTCACAACCGAAAATGGCCTTATTCCTCTTTCGTCAGTAGAAACTGGAACAGCTGGACCTCATGCGGGCGAAATCACAATCACGCCTAGCGACTATATGATTCCTTGGAGAGATAACAGAACTATCAATATTTCCGTTAACGCCGGATATCGGCTATCGAAGCTAGTTGTAGATGGACAACCATATGCAAATATATCGAGCTTAGGCGATCCTAATAACGGCTACGAATATAATTTTTCAGATATAACCTTCAACCATACTATCGTGGCTTATGCAGAGCCAATAGTAGCGATTGAATTCTGCAAACAAGACATGGATGGAAATATTATTCCTGGCGTTGATTTTGAAACAGTCTTTAATGGCGATTTTATTGTAGCAGATGCCGTAATGACCGAGGATATGTCACCTAGTGGCTCCATAATATCTATGAATACCGATGCGTCAAAGCACGCGACGGATGTTGCGTGGCGATCGCAGACAGAGTGCGTCAAGATTGCAGTCGAAAATATCAATCAAGACGCAACTTACACTGGCGACTATTTTGATTTGTCCGAAGTAGCTCCGCCGGATAGATACAAGAAAATCGATGATGTTCGCGTATATCTCAACCAGGATGGAACTATCAATACTACAACAACACCATCAAGCACCAACATCGTCATTACGAGTACGAGCATAACAATCAAAAATGAGTTAAGTTTAATAAAACTCTGCAAGGAAAATGAAGCGTTCAGTTACCTGTCTGGAGCAGAAATGGAACTGGCGAGCTTAGATGCTTCTTCTCTTCCTATGGACGATGTTACTTTCGAGCCTGGAACATATTATAACGCTCGTTTGGTGGATGGTAGGCACATAAAATGGGTTACTATAAGCGACGATTGTATAGGTATAATTGGATTGCCGAATGGCACGTATGACTATATAGAAAAAATTGCGCCGTTAGGATACGAGACAGCAGAGTCGATACGCTTTGTGATTAGCAATGGCGAAATTATTAGTAGTAGCGGCGGCACGTTGTCGAGCAACCACCTAAGTCTCACTATGACCGACAAACTCGAATCCGATAAGCTGACAGTCATTAAGACACTGAAGGGCGCTGGCGCAGACACAAATAAAAGTTTCGACATAACACTGACACTGTCAAGCTCTGATAGTGCCCCAATTCCTAGCGCAATCCAATATACACTAAATCGCCAGGATGGAACTTCGACATCAGGTTTATATAATGTACAGAATGGCAGAGTGAGCTTTAGCTTAAAGGGCGGCGAGTCTATCGATTTTACGACAAATCATAAATACGATTACTCTGTTACTGAAACAAATTATTCCAGCGACGGATACGCGACTTCTTACATAAATCAAGACGGCAAGATGACTGCCAATACGATTGTTACAATAACAAATACAAAGGGCGGAACAATCATAACTGGGATAGGCGAGAAGCCGTATATGTTTGCATTGGCTGTAGCCGGAATAATAATTGGTGGCTTCACTGTTCGTGCGATACGAAAAAAGTATCGCACACAGAAATAGCGACGACTAAAATGATATAATAGTCGTATGCACCCGTAGCTCAGCGGATTAGAGCACTAGTCTTCGGAACTAGGTGTCACAGGTTCGAATCCTGTCGGGTGTACCAATTTTAATTTTGGACAAAAAATGAAAATAAGCGAAAATATCCCGATTTCAAAACTCACCACAATGCGGCTCGGCGGCAATGCACGTTACGTTATCGAAGTGACGAGCGAAGAAGACGTGCCGAAAGCCTATTTATTTGCGACCGAGCACAACCTGCCAGTTTATGTTCTTGGTTATGGCAGCAATATTATTGGACGAGATGGTGGTTTTGATGGCGTGATTATTGTAAACAAAATCAAGGGGATGGGCGTTTACGCTGAAGAGGAAAATGGCCGCATCCAGCTTTATTCTAACAGCGGTGAAATGCTTGATGATTTTGTGCAATATTCGACAAAGATGGGTTTTTCCGGCATGGAGGCACTCAGTGCAATCCCTGGCACAGTCGGCGCAGCGCCAGTGCAGAACGTCGGTGCATACGGGCAAGATATTGGTCAGACGCTAGTTTTTGTGCGCGCTTACGATACTCTACTCGAAGATTACGTAGAATTAATGAAGATTGATCTAGATTTAAGCTATCGTCATAGTATCTTTAACAGCGGCAAGACCGTCGGGCGATATTTCATTACGAAGATTGTCGTCGAACTAAAGCGCGGCGAACTAAAACCGCCATTTTATAATAGTTTGCAAAAATATCTCGAGGATAATAATATCACCGAGTATTCACCGGAAACGATTCGAAAAGCTGTCCGTGCAGTGCGCGAGTCAAAATTGCCGGACCCAGAAGAGATCGCAAGCAGCGGAAGCTTCTTTAAGAACGTTTATTTGACTAAACCTGAAGAAATTGCGGCAGCGAAAGCGCGCGGGATTCCAGTCTGGGACGGAGGAAAGATTCCGTCTGGCTGGTTAATCGAAAATGCCGGTCTAAAAGGTCAGGTTTTTCATGGCATGAAAGTTTCTGATAAAGCTTCATTGGTTTTGATTAACGAGTCGGCACAAAATTATTCGGATTTAGCGGCAGCTCGCGAAGAAATCATTGAGAAAGTACGCGAAAAATACGGCTATACGCTCGAGCAGGAGCCAATGGAGCTCGGTAAATGAAAGAATTAAATGGTCGCGAATTGGCCGGTTTTATCAAGGAGCGCCAGGCACATCAAGTGCGTCATTTGCGGGCAATTAAAAAGTTCCCGAAATTAGTAATTTTTTATGACAACGAAAGCCCGGTAATCACGAAATATATTTCCTTGAAAGAAAAATACGGCGCAGACATCCATGTCGATGTAGAGGTGCGTAAGCTCGACGCGCCAAATGCGGCTGAGATGGTACGCGAAGCAGCCAATGATGACACGGTTTCAGGAATTATTGTGCAGTTACCGCTTGCCGAGTGCGATATGAGTATTTTGGATTTAATTCCAAATAAAAAGGACGTCGATGGCCTACGCGGCGAACGCGACACGGCAACCGCGATGGCGATTCATTGGCTATTGACAGGATATGGCGTAGAGTTACCTTCCCTTCGACTAGCAGTCGTTGGGCGCGGAAAACTAGTCGGTGCTCCACTGCTCAAAATGTGGAAAGATAGCAATTATGACGTCGAGATGTTCCACCGCGGCGACGATTTGATGCGATTGCATGATTTTGACGTCATCGTGACGGCGACAGGTGTGCCTGGATTGATTACTTCCGAAATGGTTAAGGAAGGTGCAGTCGTAGTAGATGCCGGGACAGCAAGCGAAAAAGGCGTCATCGTCGGCGATGTCGCAGAAGAAGTCCGCGAGCGCGATGATTTAACGATCACGCCAAAAATCGGTGGCGTCGGACCGCTAACCGTAGCAATGCTATTTGAGAATGTCATCCGGGCGACAAGCGAATAATACATTTTACATTTTCAAAAAACTACCTCTTTACGAGGTAGTTTTTTCAGACATGAGCCTTAGGTTGGGATGTTGCCGGCGTTGCCTATTCCGCCGCCACCGCCGTTATTCTTGCTCTGCTGTTGAGCGTTGTGGCCGGAAAGCGATGGACCGCCCGGATAGCCGCCACTAAGTGTGCCTTTTTCACGGTTAATCTTCATTTCGCCAGCGAGGTTATTCATGGCGTCAGCTAATTTGGCATTAGGATCGGAAGCCGAGAGACCTCTCGCGGCGCCATTATATTGACCAACACCTGCCGTAATAATATCTCTCTTATCGCCCATATCGATATTCGGATTAGCCATATCTGCTGTGAGACGTTCATTGGATATCATTTGATTGCCATTCGCGTCTCTAGTTCGGAGTGCATCCTGGAATGCGTCAGAGCCTTGAGAGTAGAGATCGCTCTTATCGAGATTCTTAACAACTTTCTGCATGTTTGTCTGATCGCTACTCCATGACTTCCAGTCTTGCCCGCTAGCCATAGCAGCAGCAACAAACTGATCTTTCTCGTGGATTGCGCTACGAATGCTTTCATCCTCACTGAGCTTACTATATGTGTCCCCCGCAATCTGACCGCTTCTAATTCCATTAATTAGGCGCTTCTTGCCTTCCTTAGTTGCAGCGAGTGCTTTACCCATGGCACGCATTTTCACATCGTCGCCTTGTTGTCCAGCTGATAGCATCTGATCGTACATTTGATCGATGTTACCATGGCCTGTATCCAACTCGAATTCGGCAGAATCCATATAACTTTTTACTTCATTATTAAAGATTTGGCGTTTCTTATTTTCTGGACTTGTTAATCTCTTGGCGCTATTAATATCGTCCAAATCTCTAACATAGCGTGCATCAGCTCTCGCCAAGCGTTGGTTTCTAGCATTTTCGCGATTATCTAATAATCTACTACCAATCCTAGAACTACCAAGCCTTGTATTTCTAAGTGCGCCATATGCCTTATCTCCAGCACCTCTAATGTGTCTTGAGACAAGCGTCTCGCCAGCGGCGCGCCTATTCTGAAGCTGCTGCGATCGAAGCATTCGGTCTTGAGCGCCATTGCTATTACGGTATCTATTTTGGCCGGCAACGCGTGCGCGACTTGCCACGCCATTAATACCAGCAGAGATTGCTCCCATCGATTTAGAAACAACCTTAGGAATGAAGTACATTGGAATGACAGCAATAACCGCTGCAGATAGAGCTAACATGAACGGCACAGTAGTGCTGCCGGAGCCATTGATAACCAAGCGAGATACAGCCTGACCACCATAGATCATAGCGCTACATACTGGGAATGCTATAATAACTCCTTCGAAGGCTTTCAGCCACCGCCTGAATAGAGATTTTGTATTTGGCAGCATATAACATACAAATGCTACTGGAGATATAACGACAAGAACAACAGCAAGTGCTTTTCTTACAGCTAGAATCACAAAACAAGCCAAAATTGCAATCGCAATCGCGATGAGACCAAGGAATACCGGCACAAGCACGCTTGGGCCAATTGCCAAAACCGCACCGGCCACGAGCGCTCCAACAAGAACAACAATAATTGCTACCGCCCCCGCGGCGCTGCCAGAGCTTTCTGTTACATCTCCAGCAACGCTCGCCGCCTCCGAAATCTTAATTTCGGCAACTTGAGTACCAATACTCTCAAAGATTTGGCCTATGCCATAACCAACGATATTCGCTACTTCAATTGCGATTTGGCAAATGAAGTACGACAAGTTAATAAGAATCGCACTGACGACCAGTTTCGGGAGAATTTTCTTGATGCCATAATTATCAATACCGAAACCAGTGAGTTGCGAAAGAATAACAACGAGGAATACGATCACGAAAAAGACATTAGCAATAGTCTGGAAGTTGCGCCATGCCTGGAGCGTACCGCCATTTTCGAATAGGCCCGCATCGAGAACGAGGAAATTCGTGATATGTTGCTCGTAGGTGCGCTGAATATAGTTACCGAGATTATCGATAATCGGACAGAGGACCCAGCCGAGAGATTCAGCGCGAGAGTAACAGTCATAGGTTGCAGTTGATGGCGTATCAGTACTCTGTAGAGCCATCTGAGCAACAGCCGATAATTCGCTATCATCAATTCCTTGGAGCTTGTCGATTTTAATTTTATTGAGCTTGTCTACTACTTCAGTTAGTGTGCCCTGACTAATGAACATGCCGGCCGTAGCATCGGAACCGCCGATGTCGCCAACGAGTGTAAACTTCATTTTATTCGCCTCTACGACAGCAGTAATCCAGCACTCTTCTCTTTTATTTGCAGTCTCGAACCACAAAACCTTCGTAGCCGTTGCGTCTCCTGGGTCTTCGCACGTTACGCCCGCCTTCGCAATTGCATTTATATAATATTGATATAAGAATACCCGTTGAGATTCGTTAAGTCTCATACTATTGCTGACATCTTTTTTCGTCGAGTAGCCCAAGTAACTAACGACTTTTTCTGCGGCAGCCTTACGGTCGCTCATGATTTTAAAGTTATTTGAATATGCGCCAGCATCACTCCCTGCGCCATCTTGTACGATTTCGACATATGTTATGAAAGTACCATAGGCATCTTCGCCTCCCCCGCCCAAAAAGCCAGGCATCCCTGCGTCATTTCCGGCAGTTATACTCTCGGCATACTTCTCGAGAATTCCAAGTGCCTCATCCCACCTGTACTTTTTACTGCTGTAGTTTATATAGTTCGTGTCACTCGTACCTTTTCCTTCTGTGTATTCCGTCGCCGATCCTTCACAATCGCTCCAGTTTAGACAAGGCGTATGCGTACTACTGCTACCAATAAGAAACCCGAGTTCACCGTTTATTCCAACTCTAAACCATGGCTTAGCGCCAGTTCCTTTTGCTACCCAAACTGGTTCATTCGTCTCAGCCTGTTCGGTTATACTCTTTAAGTAGCCATCGCTATCGAGATTCGGACATAGTTTTCTGTTGTAGTAGTATGTAGTTTTCGATGCTTCCGAAATAGGTGTGCCGCTGTCGTCTACTAACGTACCGTTGTCCTCGCCGCCAAATGCTGCTTTAGCTGTTTTATATTTATACTTTATATGGATACAGGCTTCATTAGAATAGGAGCTACCCCCACCGCTCGAACCAGCACTAGGCTCATAGCCAATCTTTTTCATTGCCTCGATATTATTGGCATCTGCAGAAGATGGCTCAGGCTTATTGAATCGCTTAAAAATCGTTTCTTTAAACCCATCGCCCCCACTTCCGATATTATTATCGGCGCCGCTAATTAGATGATTACAGTTCGTCTTATTATTCTTGCTACCATTTTTTTCATCCGTTAATTCATTTGGTAGCAAAACATGCGCAGTGCCTTCAGGAAAAGGAGCAATCTGACGAATATCGAAGAATTGCTTTACGTCCGTCCTAACCTGATAGGTGCCCGCTTTATAACTCTTATGCGACCCGTCTGGCTCATAGTAACTCGCCGATGATTTTTCAAGTTTAGATTCGGCATAACATTTGTATGCTCCTTGAATTTCGGATTTCTGGCCAATCGTCTCAAGCGTATCCGCATAACTATCATTTGAACAAATACCGACACCTATGCCGATACAGAGAAGTCCCAAGATTATTTTTAGCGCCTTATTCATTTTCGCCTTTCAGTTCTTTATCGAGATCATATATAGTGTTCGTTATTTGATTATTTAAGGTAGAGCGTCGACTTTCTACTACGGATTCCGTCTTTGATAGCTCACTCAACGTTGCTTTAAGGCCATCTGTGAGGGGAGTCTTATTTACGCAATCATCGCTTTCGAGTAATTCTTCAGTATTGCAACCATTGTTATAATGATAGTCCATCAACTTATATAAACTAATGGCCCGATCTGTTATTTGCCTCTGAACAGAAGCAATGATTGCATCTTGAGAATACTCCGAATATACAATAGTACTCATGTCCCCATCATTATAATCGCGAGAGACAACGGCGTTTATTACTAAGCCATTTTCCATTTCCAGATAACTATCTATATAGTCTAGCGCTTTAAGGGCAATTTTAATGTCTTGCGAACTGTCGATATAAAAGTCCTTGTCTTTATGATTACTATTCTTTTTAGCGAAAGAAATAAAATTATCGACCGCATCGATCGCTGTAGCTAAATCAGAATTATCGCTCGGAATATGCCAGCCAGTAAACGATTTTTCACTGGTTGTTATTTCGCAATCATCCTCGCCATGGATTACGCGACAACCCATCTTATGCCATGCCTCATAGAGCTTCTTTTGTTCGCTTGAGGCCTGATTCTTTTGTATGGCACCAGGAAGGAACGATATTATCAATACAACTGCCAATGCTGCTAGGAGAACGCCGCCAATAATGAATAATTTCTTATTGCTTGAACGATTTGCTGGCGCATCACTGACAGTCACAAAGTCTTGGCTATTACCGCCAGCGGCTTGATTAAAGAAGTCTGGGGCGCCTACAAAAGAGGTCGGGGTAGCATCTTTTTTAGCCTTGAAACGGCGATTGCCGAACATGTCATGTGCAGGGGCACCGTTATTGGAAGGGGCGGAAGTAATCGCCTGCTTTGGGTCGCTTTCGGTCATGGATGCAGCAGCGGCAGCGATTTGCTGCTTATCAGCGTCAGTAGAATTTGGGGATGAAAAATCTGGCTTTTGAGGCATAGCAGTATTCCCATCCTGATCCATACCAATATTTTAGCATAAGCAGAAATGGGCGCGCAAGAGAAATTTCAGTTTAAAAGCAACAAAAAGCCGGCACTTTTTAAGTGTCGGCCTTTTGTAAGTTTTTCCCGTCCATCAAAGCTTCTGGGAAAGCTCTATAGATTGGCGGTCAACTTAGTTTAACTTCTTGCGGCTAATGATGTAGTAGCCAGCAGCGGTTGCGACGCTCGCTGCGCCAATCACGCTGGAAATAACAGTGTTTGCACCAGTCTTTGGAAGTACTGGGCTTTCTGGCGTAGTACAAACCTTCGCGTTAACAGTAACATCAGCGGCGTCAGACTTTTCAGTCTTTGCGTCGTTGTTGTACTTACCCTTTGCAATGTTGCGAAGAGTAGAATCTTTACATTCGTCAGCTGGGGTATTTACGGTTGCATAGAAGTAAATGGTAGCTTCAGTACCCTTTGCGTAATCACCGATGTTGATACCATCGTTGCTTACGATGCCGTCATCGAGAGTCTTACCACCGGTGTGTGCAGCGTTGTAAAGAACAGTGCTGCCCTTGACATAAGTCATACCAGCAGGAAGAACGTCACGGATAACAACATTCTTGAGGGTAGTGTTACCGATGTTCTTGAATTGAATGCGATAGCGAACAGTGTCGCCTGCCTTTGCAGTTACGTCTTCTGCCCACTCATTACCACCCTTGAGCTGAACCATCTTGTTGATGGTAAAGCCTGGGTTTTCGTCAGTACAATCCTTGCCGTCGACAGAGACAACAGCGGTGTCAGACTTTTCAGTCTTTGCATCATTGTTGTACTTAGCCTTGGCAGTGTTTGTAAGTTCAACCTTCTCACAGATATCTGCAAGAGAGCCATTCATCGTAACGAAGAAGTAAAGGTTAACGGTCTTACCAGCGCCAACCGTACCGATATTGACACCATCAGTGGTGATGACGCCATCGGCAAGGCTCTTGCCGTCAAGGTTAGTGCTACCCTTTACGTAAGTTTCGTTGGATGGAAGAATATCGCGGATAACGACATTCTTGAGGTCAACGTTACCAGTGTTCTTGAACTGGATGCGATATTCTACTTTATCGCCAGCCTTTGCAGTGATGTTCTCAGTAAAATCGTTGCTACCGATGCGAACTTTCTTATCGAGAGTAAAGCCTTCGGTACAAGTCTTGCCCTGGACAAACACGTCTGCAGAGTCTTCACGAGTATGATTAATGCTACTGGAAGTCAACTGAGCAACGTTACGGAGAAGTGAGTTATTACATTTCTCAGCAACTGCGCTGTTAACAGTAGCGTTGAAGTAAATGTAAGCGACTGCGTTAGCATCGAAGGTACCAAGATTGACGCCACCATCAGTGATGATGTTGTCAGAAACTGAAGTACCCTTTGGATACTGTGCGGTTGCTACAGTTGTACTACCCTTGACATAAGTCAAGCCGGTAGGAAGAATATCGCGAACTGAGAAGTTTTCAAGCTTAGTGTTGCCTGCATTCTTCGCAGTAATACGATAACGAACAGTTTCGCCAGCTTTGGCGGTAACTTCTTCGCTCCATTTGTCGCTACCGAGGAGTTTAACTTCCTTCTGGATAGAGACGTTTGGATTTTCAGTCTTCTTAGCAAACTGAGCCTTTACGTGGAAGGTAATGTAACCAGAGTATTTGTTACAACCTGGGATCTTACCATCCATCTGGTTGTAACCAAGGGCTGCACCAGAGTTAGTAAAGAGGCTGTCGCTAAGGCTGAAGTAACGAACATTCTTGTTGTCGTCCGTATTCATGTACTTTGCAGTACCTGGGACGTAAGCGAGATTGAATACTTCACCATTCTTAGACTTTAATGTAGTTTCATCCCAAACCTTGTTTGGATTTGCGTTTGAGGATGTAACCGTACCGGTAATCGTAATAGATTTTGCGGTAGTGGTTGGAAGCGTCACGTATGCACGGACGTTTTCAGCGACGTTGTTTGGAAGATCGGAAGCCATGTTGTTGTGGACATACATGCGAACGACGTATTCCTTATCTGCTTCAACTTCCGTAGCGTCGGAGAAGTAATTGTCGGCGTTGCTACCAGTCCAGCGGGAAGCCGAGACGAAGTAACGCTCATCGCCGATTACGTTATTAGTAATAGAGTTAAAAGTAATATAGTCTGCTGGGTTTTCCATCGTAAAGGTTTTACGTGGTGAACCCCAAGCGAAGACTGCAAGTGCGCTAGCGGCGGACACTGCAGCAACGGCTGCAAGGCCAATACCAGCTTTGGTAAGTTTCTTCATAAATCTTAATCCTTTCTTTGAAATAATTCCTAGAATGGAAAGTATAATTCGTAAATCATTAGCCGAGTTGTTAAACTTTCGTCACAATCAGATCGTTGCTGAACACAAATAGAAATACTCGGCAGGGGCTAGAAAAACACCCCTGCCTACGTTAATAAGTTACGAGCTATCTATTCATCACTCCGGAGCAGTAAAGTCTTCGTCGTAAGTTGTCTCGTTCTTAAACTGCTCTTCTGTAGTGTTACGTTTCTCTGGGTCCTTGACGATCTTATTAAAATCGCCGTGATCCTGGCCGTCGCCGGCCTGAACTGTAGCATCTTTACCAGTGTCAGACTTCTCAGTCTTACCGTTGGTGTCGTCAACGATAGTTGAGCCAGAATCAGAACTTGGATCAACTTTGGTTCCTTCCGTAGTTGGTTCCTCAGTTGGTGCCTCAGTTGGTGGCTCTGGCGGATCGTAGTGACCCGGATTATTCTCCTCCGGTTTTGGGTCCGGAGTTTCTGTTTCGTCATTCTCGTAGTTTTTAGGATCCGGTGCGTTGGCATCTGAATCTTCAGCGCCTTTGCCATTCAGTGGATCATCTGCTGGATCCTTCTGATATTTCTTAGGATTGTCCGGCACAGTCGTAATCGAAGGTTCCCAGTTTGGAATTTCAATCGGCTGGTAGCCGCATTCCAATCTAAATTTTAACTCAACGCCGTTTAGGGTAATGACAATAAAATGTCCGCCGGCATTGGTTGTATTTGCTACGATAACGGCCGGTATTCCTGTTGTTATACCGTCCTTCACGGCATACATGCCGGAAGTATAGTCGAGAAGTTCCTTCACTTCTGATGTTGCGTCTTTGGACCAGATATAGCTAGATATTCTAGCGATTGCGGCATCCCATTCCTCAGAGTTCTCTAAGAATCTCTGAGTAGCAGCGTCTGGCTGCTGTGGAACCGGAAGATCCTTTTCTGCGTACAGAATCGGATCGTCGCCAGAAATACCTTTCTGATCCAAGTAACAACCCCACGCACTCGCGTACATAGGATCGAAGTATAATAAGAACGCCATTTTACCGGCATCCTCGTGCTTAGACATGTAATCCAAGACACTTGGTGACTCGCCAGCTTCTACGGCTTCATAAGCCTTAGACAATGCTTCATGATCGAAGTCAGTATCATAAACATAATCAAGCACTGTTTCATACTTTCCGCTCTCTACTGCGGCTTTCGCCTTTTCATGGCAGTTATAAGCGAAAAAGTAATCATTCGTCTTAAGCTCGCTGTATGTCATAAAGATATGACCACGAGCCTCGGACGTATCTTCAGTTGCTGCTTCTGTAGTTGCTTCCTCTTCGCCGCCTTTTGCAAGGACGCCGTCACGAATGTCGTCATAGAATAACAACAGAACGGCTCCTACAATAACGACGAGAATCGCAGTGATCCCTACGATTAGTCCTCTGTTCTTCATATTATCCCCCCTTATCTATTTCTTATGAACTAAGATTCTAATCAGGCAGTACATCGTAAAGATAAATACTGCAATCAAGATTGTCCAAATCCAGATTTTCAAATTATCTGGAACCATCGGGTTAACATAAGATAACACGTTGCCTGCATCATCCGTAGCGCCAGGAACGAAACTGCTATAATCTGGCTTTACGAATCTGACACCAGCTGTTGCCTGCGCGTGCATCCACAAGAAAGCGAAAAACGCGATTACTGCGGACACGATTCCAACAAGCAGAAGCTCCAAACCGTCAAAGATGTTGTCATCTTTGCTGTTGATAGTATTCTTGATATCTACAACAGCCTGATTAATCTTGACGTCTGTGTGCTTATTCACTGATGTTGTAATATTCTTTGTAGCGCTTACGGCAATCGCCTGATTCTCCTCAGACATTTTCTTAAAATTCTTGTCCATGTCCGAAGACAGACCATCGATCTTTGTTGCTATTGCCTTTACGGCCTTTGCTGCAGTTTCGATAACGACTTCGTGTAACTTCTTGAAGTTCTTGTCGTTATCTGCTGAATTTTCATTAATGAGAGCATAGAGCTCTTCTTTATCCTTTTTCGTCATTTTTTTGTTTTCCTTTCTCATTTTTTCAAAAGGAACCCCGACAAAGGAGTTCCCGGTTCATAGGGCTGTGTTCTTGAAACATATGCCCCATTACCCGGGGAGCATATGCCTCAGTAATGGTTCATTGATGAATAGAATAGCTTTGCTGCACTTATGTGCAGCAATGATCTGACTGTTAACGAAACACCTCTTGCTAAAGCTGTTTGCACCTTGGCAATTAGCTGAAATCATTATATCAAATTTTTGTCATTTTGTCAATAGTCTTTTATGATGCTTTACAATTATGCTTTTTTGTTTTATACATAAGCGTAATGGCATGTTATAATCGTAAGTAATATGGCATTAAATTCAAAGCTAATTCGCCGAATTTCAAACAACTCCACCTCTAATGTTGTCCATAGTAGTGGCTACGCTAGAGTACAGAGTGGTAGTTCTATTGGGGCGAGCGATAATACGACTTTTTCGCAGCGGCAACAGATAGATCAGAACCGTAAGATTGTCCAGGGCTACAAGGATGCACATGTGGCGCAACGGGTGAATTATACGCAAAAAGCGATGAGTGTCGAGGAGCAGGAGGCGCTAGCGGCAGCAGAAGCAGCGGCTTCGGAGTCGTACCGTGGCCTAAGCAATGTCGAACAGGAGAAACGAGAGTTCAATTCGCGTCTCGAGAGCGGCGGAATCCGGAAGTATGATGCACGGAATCGCGAAAGCCGTTTTGGCACGCAAAATAACAGTGGTCAGGCCACAAATGCCGGCATTGCAAGGCAGGCTGGAGCGGCTGGTCGTCAAGAGGCGGCAGCAGCGCGCGCAGCGATGGCAGAGCGTTTCTCTGGCCATGCTCATCCGGTACCAAAAAGTGGCGGTTTTGCGCGCCACTAATCTGTTATTCTTCGTTTTTTAGCTCGCGTTCGTGAGCTTGTAGAGCCTCAATAATATCTTCAATATCGCCATTCATTGCGGCGGTAATATTACTGCGGTTGTAATGAATACGGTGATCAGTAATGCGATCCTGCGGGAAGTTATAGGTGCGGATTTTCTCGCTGCGATCACCGGTGCCAATAAGAGATTTACGCGCATCAGAAGCGTTGGCGCGATCTTCGGCGATTTTGCGCTCTAAGAGACGGCTCCTCAAGACGGTCATAGCCTTAATACGGTTCTGCTGCTGGGAACGCTCATCTTGCATCGCGACGACGATACCGGTAGGAAGATGGGTGATACGGACGGCCGAGTCGGTCGTATTAACGCCCTGCCCGCCATGACCACCAGAGCGGTAAATATCGATACGGAGGTCATCTGGATTAATCTCAAGGTCCTGCTCCTCCGCCTCTGGGAGAACAGCGACGGTGGCGGTACTAGTATGAATGCGCCCCTGACTCTCTGTTACTGGGATGCGCTGGACGCGATGAACGCCGCCTTCGAATTTAAGTTTGCCATAAGGCTGGTCACCGCTAACGCGGAAAATTACCTCTTTGTAGCCGCCGGCATCATTGATAGACTCGGATTGTAATTCAACTTTGAGACCATGCGTTTCAGCGTAACGGGTATACATGCGATAGAGGTCGCCCGCGAAAAGACTAGCTTCATCGCCGCCGGCGCCGGCACGAATTTCTAGAATGGCTGGTTTATCGTCATTTGGATCCTTCGGAATGAGCATTTCGGTCAATTTCGCCTCTGTTTCCTCTAACTCTTTCTCGAGGTCTGGCTTCATTTCGGCGAGATCTGGATCAGTCTCGGCCTCTTTGATGTCCTGCTCGAGCTGGTCACGCTTTTTGCCAAGCGTAATTAGTTCTTCTACCTCTGTAAGACGGCGGTTTTTGGCGGCAAAATCTGGGTCAGCGTAAGCATTTGGCTGACTAAGAAAATCTGTAATCTGTTTTTGCTCAGCCTCAAGGGCATCAAAATCTAAGTTCATATCTGTTATTTTAATAGATTTTCTTGTTTTAGTCCAGCGCTAGCGTTCGGTTGCTTTATCATACTAGGAAACTAGTTTCCAAAATAGAAAATTGTTTTCTCTGGACGGTTTTAGCTCTAGAGAATAATTGTTTCCAAAACGGAAACTAGTTTCATAGCGCCCAGAATAGCGTGGCGGCATACGCATGATGCGGAGGTTGTGGTATAATAACAGATAGCGGATCCATAGCTCAGTTGGCTAGAGCGCACGATTCACATTCGTGAGGTCACAGGTTCGAATCCTGTTGGATCCACCATTTTTTATGGCATAAAAAAGGGCCAGTTTAGAGTGATGGCGCACTGGCAGGGTTGTCGTAAAGTATTAGATAGACATCGTAGTTCTTTCAATTGTATATACTCGATCGATTTCTACGTTGTCTTTCAAAGTTATCTTATTGTATGGTTTATTATCCTTTCCAATATACATTAGGTCCGTCTGCTTCTTCAGCGGAATCAGTTTAGCGCCTTGAGCGACATATATATCGGGATAATAGATAAAAGATTGGTCTTTTTTATCATATCTTATGAACGATATTTCGTCATCGGACCAATCGCCAATAACCGGCTGGCTTATCATACATCCTAGAAACAGGCATCCTTTTTTAATATCAGTCTTATGGATATAAAATTCAGTATCTTCCCACGAGAAACACCTACCCGATTCAGAGTCTGCCGGATGCGTATGGAAGCTCGCGATGCAGTCATATTTTCCAGTCATAAGCTTCGTAATTGTATCTTCTACATCTTCATTCGTGCAATGATATGCACCGGCGGATTCAGTATTTCCCGGATGCGTTGTCTGATCATAGAAGAATAGCCAGTCTTTGACTTTTTTGCCAAAAATAAATTGTCCAAATTCCTCATACTCACCTCTAAAATACGAGAAGTAAGAGCTTAGACACATAAAACTAAATAAACGGTTATATATTTCGGGAGAGAGAATTATTTTCGTTTCATCTCTTCTTCCACTAATTTGTTGCTTAAATAAACTGCCCATTAAAACACCCCCTTTTAAAATGGAAAATAACGACAACCCATGTAAAGTTACGCCCGCCCTTGTGAGTGTTATTATAGCAGATTATTTACTATTTGTCAATAAGGCTCATGCTTTTTAGGGCGCCTTCTGATAAAGTGAGTGTTTTCTCTTGCTCGCCGAGCTGGAGGGTGATTTTTTGCGCTTCATCGGTGAGGTTGGCGAGAATAACCTCGTAACCTTTGGCAATCTTGCGCGCGGTGGCGGCAACAGAGGTAGAATCATAGTCGCAGCGTATGATTTTGCTGCCGGCAGGACAGAGTTTCGCGAAGTGCTTTAGCGCGTGATATATCGGCGTGAGAATGAAGTCATTCTCTGTTTCGTTCAGAATAATCGGACTCTTAACATAGTTGCGGCAGTAGCTTGGGCCACCACGATAATCTAGCAGCATATTCCAGTCAATCCAGGCGCTCGTGCCGCAATTAATATCGTTGAGCAGCTCGCCGAGGTAGAGTCGGGCGTCACGCGACCAGCCTGGGCCATAAGGGGAGAAACCGCAGCACATTTCAGAGCTTACGAGCAGTTTGTCGGGATATTTTTGGCGGACTTGCCACATCTGATCAGGATGAGTGCCATTATACCAGTGAAAACAGAGGCCGGCGGCCGGGGTACCAGGAAGGAGCTTATCGGCAACTTTCGCGAGGCGCCTCTTATTGTGGTCCCAGAGAAGGAGCGGAATATTGAGGCGCGAGAGCGTGCGAGCAAGTTTGCGCTGAGCGCGGTAAGAATAGCGGCAAGATTCCCAGATTTGGGCAGCACGAGGCTCGTTTTGAGGCGAGAGATAGTCGATTTTTACCCCTTCGGCCGCATAGGCATCGCGCCATTTACAGAGGTAATCGGCGTAGCGTCCGTAGCGCCAAGGCTTCAAAAAGCCCCCGTGGCGCTGCATAGGAGGCCATTTAAGGCACTTTGGCGGCGACCAAGGTGCTGCGACGATTTTAAGGCGTTTACGCTTTAGAACGCGTTTTAGAAGGGGTAGAAGCCATTTTTGGTCATGCTCGATAGAAAAATCGCTCAAATCAGCCTTTTTTGTGTATTCGTAAGATTTGAGACAAAAATCGTTGCTGCCGATAGAAATGCGCGCCCAGCGGTAATCGAGACCGTCTTTACTATAATAAGCGTCGAGAAATCGGCGCTGTTTTTCTGGTGATAATTTCGCAAAATTATAGGCGGTCGCCTCGGTTAAGGCGCCGCCCATTCCCTGCCAAGTACCAAGCTCGACATCTTTTAGAACTGTAATTTTGATATTATTCGACTGACTCAATTTCGCCGTCCTTTAGGTGAAGAATGCGCTGATTGCGGCTGCCGCGGAATTTGAGTGTTAAATCGCGTTGACTCTGAATAAATGGGCCATCAATTAGAGCGTCGAGCTCTTTAATAAACTCCCATTCAATACCATCACGCGGAATGCGCTCATAAACGAGGCCCGTGAAGGACCAGACATTCCAGCCGAGCTCTTCGTGACAGAATTTTGCAATTTCAAGGAGAGCTTTACATTGAAGCATTGGCTCACCACCACAGAAAGTGATGCCGCTCTGGCCTTTGAGTTTGCGAAGTTCTTCTTTGACCTTTTCGATTGAAACGGTAGCGCCAACGGTCGGATCTTCTGTCCAGGTCTCAGGATTCTGGCAGCCAGGACAATGCTGGCGGCAACCCTGAGTCCAGAGAACAGCGCGAAGACCGGGGCCATTCACGATAGAGTCGCGCTCGAGGTCACCGGATAGGCGAATACAGCCATCCGGAACGTCGAGTTGAGGGCGACAGAGAGAAATTTGTAGTTCGCCAGTTCTGTCGCCATCAGCTGGTTTGCGAGTCTTTGAAACGGTGTTTGGATCTAAATCTTCTTTGGCAGGCATTAAGCTTTACCGACTGCTTTCTTGGCGCTAGCTTTCTTTTGCTCGCGCTTTACCTTGGTTTCGACGTCGAATTGGCCAACCTTAACATCATGCTTGACGCGGGCAGCTTCCTCGGCTTTCTTGCCATCATTCCAGCGTTCGAGTGAGCCAACGAGATAGCCAGTGATGCGGCGGAGGCGTTCGAAGCCGAATTCGCCATCACATTCGCGGCGGCCACAGCCTGGGCAGACATCGCCTTCGATGATACCAGAGAAGCCACAGACTGGATCACGATCGACCGGGTGATTGACGGAGCCGTAGCCGATGCCAGCTTCCTTCATATGGCGAATAACTGCTTCGAAGGCTTCAATATTCTCTGACGGGTCGCCATCCATCTCAATATAGGTGATATGACCGGCATTACAGAGTGCATGATATGGTGCTTCAATATCGATCTTCTCAAAGGCGGAAATTGGATAGTAGACAGGCACGTGGAAGGAATTGGTATAGAAATCACGGTCAGTAACACCTGGGATTACGCCGTATTCCTTGCGGTCAATCTTTGTGAAGCGACCAGCGAGACCTTCGGCTGGAGTAGCAAGAAGCGAGAAGTTGAGGTGATGTTCCTTAGTAAGTTCATCGCAGCGGTCGCGCATGTGACCGACGATGTCGAGGCCGATCTCCTGAGCTTCGGCAGATTCGCCATGATGCTTGCCGATCATTGCAACAAGCGTTTCGGCAAGGCCGATGAAGCCAATAGAGAGCGTACCGTGCTTGATGACATCGCGGAGTTTGTCGTTTGGACCAAGCTTTTCGCTGCCGACCCAGTTGCCCTGCCTCATGAGGAATGGGAAGTTCTTAACCTTTTGGTTACCCTGGAATTCGAAGCGCTGAAGAAGCTGATCGGCAATGAGATCAATCTTCTCATCGAGCTCTTGATAGAAGGCGTCCCAATCTGGTTTTTTGCGATCGCCAGTGCAGATACCGTGCTTGATACCGATGCGAACGAGATTCAAAGTAGTGAAGGAACAGTTACCGCGACCGGAGACGTGACCGTCGGTCTCCTTGAAGCAAGAGCCAAAGACGCGCGTGCGGCAGCCCATGGTTGCAATCTCGGTATCTGGATCACCTGGCTTGTAATACTGAAGGTTGAACGGCGCATCAATGAAGGTGAAGTTCGGGAAGAGGCGCTTGGAGCTAACTTCCATGCTGCGCTTAAAGAGATCATAGTTTGGATCGCCTGGGTTGTAGTTAATTCCCTCTTTGACCTTGAAGATAGAAATCGGGAAGATTGGCGTTTCGTGATGGCCAAGACCGTTCATGGTTGCTTCGAGAAGCATCTTGGAGACGAGGCGGCCTTCTGGGCTCGTATCAGTACCGAAGTTGATGCTCGTAAATGGAACCTGGGCGCCAGCGCGGCTATGCATCGTATTAAGGTTGTGAACGAAGCCTTCCATTGCCTGAAGGGTCTGGTGCTCAGTATCTTCGTTCGCTGCCTTGACGACAGATTCTGGAAGTTTCTTGCAAAGTTTCTTGTCGTCGCCGTAGCAGACCTTGTCGTCGACCTTGAATTTTAGTTCTTTGCCGGTGAATTCTTCATATTTTTCGATATTGCTCTTGAGGCTCTTGCGGAAAGTCTTATCGACAGATGGAGCGAGCGCGTAGTCGAAGTTTGGAATAGATTGACCACCGTGCTGTTCGTTCTGGTTAGCCTGGAGGATAATAGCAGCGAGCGCAGCGGCAGTACCGATGGAATTTGGCGTGCGAAGGAAGCCATGACCGGTATTGAAGCCGTTCTTAAACATCTTAAGAACATCAGTCTGGCAGCAAGTCAGGGTGCCGGTCGCCATGAAGTCGAGATCGTGGATATGGATGTCGCCATGATCATGAGCGTAGGTAAATTCGGGCTTTAAGAGACAGATTTTAGCATATTCCTTAGAACCCTCAGCGCCGAACTGGAGCATCTTGCCCATCGCAGAGTCGCCGTCGACGTTTGCGTTACTGCGCTTCACATCGGAATCTTCCTCGGCGTCAAGCTTGGAAATGGTGTTGTAGGTCTGCATGAGCTTAGACTTTGCGGCGCGCTTGCGGCTACGCTCAGCACGATATTCGATGTAAGCCTTAGCAGTGCGCTTGAAGGCTGATTCCATGAGAACTTCTTCTACGATGTCCTGGATTTGCTCAACGGTCGGAATGCGAGTGCTGATTTTCTCGCCAGCGACACGGACGACTTTATCAGAGATGTTCTGAGCGCGGTCATAACCGAATTCACCAGTGGCAGCGCCTGCCTTGGCGATAGCCTCGGTGATTTTATCCTGTTTAAAAGAAGCGACCTTGCCGTCGCGTTTGCGTACAGATTTGAACATTTGTATTACCTCCGGGATGTTCTTTTCGTCAATTTGCTTTTTGATAAACACTACATTTAGTGTTTTATGTCATAATGTTAACGCTATATGTGGAGATTTGTCCATACAGGTTGTAAAAAAAACAATGATTACAGATTGAGTTTTTTGGCTTTGAAACACTACATATAGTGTTTATGCGTGAAATGCATACACTATTTTGCGTGAAATTTGCCCGCCGCGGCGGGTATGCTACAATATTTTGTATATTTGGTGGGAAATGGCTCTTTGAAGGAGGTGATTTCATGAGCTCATTAGAAGTAAAAGTCAAAAAATTGCGCGAAGACGCAATTATCCCAAAATACCAAACTGAGGGTGCGGCTGGCTTTGATTTCCATGCTGCAATTGATCATGATATATTGCTGAGACCCGGTGACTGGCGAGAGATTCCTTTCGGAATCGCAATGGAGATTCCACCCGGCTACGAGCTAAGAATTCGAAGTCGAAGTGGACTCGCATTTGAGCATCAAATCATAGCGTATCATGGCTTAATCGACAGCGATTATAGAGGTCCGCTGAGTGTACTACTGCATAATGCCAGCGTAGATGACTACGTTATCAAGCCTGGCGCCAGAGTAGCTCAAGGCGTGCTTTCGCGCTATGAACGAGCAACATTTGTCGAAGCGCTTGATTTATCCGAGACAGTGCGCGGCGAAAATGGATTTGGCAGTACTGGGCTCTAATGACGACCCTCCTTTCGCCCTCTTGCTAGATATTTACAGCGAGGGGGCGGTTTTTATGGTAAAATAAAAGGGCTGGAGGGGTGGCCGAGTGGTTGATGGCACTGGTCTTGAAAACCAGCAGGTTAACGCCTCGCAGGTTCGAATCCTGTCCCCTCCGCCAAATTAAAAAGACGACAAAGAAAAAGCGACGCAAATACGTCGCTTATTTTTTTACTACCTATTTCTCTTCTCGCCTTCATTGTCGTCAAATTTTATCCATACAAATAGCATAATTCCAAATACGACGGCAACAGAGACGAAATAGATAAGGTAAGCAAATAAAACTTTAAGTATTATCATTTTCCATTCCCCCTTCAATGATTGATGAATACAAAGAGAGCAAATAGTACTCCCTAAATCGATTAAGTAACCAGAGCGCCACATTTCGACTATTACAAAGAGAAAAACTAGCTTTTAATTATCACCCCCTCACTGTATTCCCTTTAGGCGTTCTATGGTTCCTATTATACCACAAGCGTTATAAATAGTCAATAGGAGCAAAGGGTAATTTTTGCCCTATTCTATCTGATAATTCTATGATATAATGTCAGACATGGCACCGTAGCTCAGCTGGTTAGAGCGTAGGACTCATAAGCCTAAGGTCACTGGTTCGATCCCAGTCGGTGCTACCAAATTAGGCTCAGGCCTTTTTTTGTTTGTGATAAAATTAAGATATGAAGACTAGAAAAGGATTTACCGTATTAGAACTGATTATAGCAATTGTTTTGGTTGGGATTTTTGTCGTGTTATTCTTCTTGCAGAAACAAAACGTCGAGGCGATGAACCGCGACGAGAAGCGCAAGACCGCGATCAACGCAATGTATTATGCCCTCGAGGAAGGCTACTATGCTGAGAACAAGGCATATCCAGAGAATATCGAGAGTGCAGACGTTTTGCCGTGGATAGATCCAAATCTTTTCACTGACCCGTTTGGCATGAACCTTTGGACCAGCGGCAGTAATTACAGTTACGAAACGAGCGACTGCAAGGACGGCAAATGTAAGTCTTACACTCTACGCGCGAAACTTGAAAAAGAAGACGACTACATCAAGACGAACCGAAATTAAGCCATCAAAAATCCCCCGTTAACAGGGGGATTTTTTTATTTTACTGAAGTATCGTCGTTGGTCTTTTTGCATTCGTAGACAAGGTGAGAAATTGTCTTAACCTCATCATGCGGCGTATCGACATATTTGAGCGTATAGGTCGTCTCGTCGCCGACGGTAGACATGCGGAGGACGCCCATATGAAAGATTTGATCAAGAAGCGAATTCTGACGGAAAGAAACATCTTCAATGCGGCGGAGCTCGATGATATTCGTCGAGTTCGCAAAGATAGAGACACGCGATTTCTGAATCAAGCGGCGATTCGTAACATAAATCTGGTTCGAGTCGTAAATACTCTGAACGACGAAACCGCCAAAGAAGAAGACGACATAGAGCGCAAGAACAGCAACGCGGAGATAATGCATCGATGCTTCATTGACGTTAAAGACGGTATTCATCATATCGTTACTCTTCGCAAAGAAGATAAGAATGAGACTGAGAGCGACGACCAAGACGGCGACGACGGCCCAAATCAAGGCAACGCCTAAACGAGAACGCTTAATATGAAGAACTACATATTCGTCCTGCTCGAGATCAATCTCTGGAAAATCCTTTTCACTGCGTGCGTGTTGGATTTTTGATAGCTCTGCTTTCATATTCGCACTCCCATCTATCTGAATTTCCGTAATTATAGCATAAAATCGCACTTTTTACAAAGATTGACTTTTCAAGGCGCTTGTGGTATAATAGGGGAATGGATACTATCGGTCGCGAAGTCACAGTCGACTTCGGTGAAGAGATTAAAAATGTTCCCGCGAAGGTGGATACCGGCGCGGATAGCTCGGCGGTTTGGGCGAGCGATATTTTCGTTGACCAAGAGCACGTTTTGCATTTCAAACTCTTCGATAAAGGCTCACAGTATTACACCGGCCAAGAGCACACGACGAAGGAATACAGTGTGGCGATGACCAAGAGCTCGCTCGGTGAAAAACAGTTAAAATACCGCGTGAAGCTTGTAGTTACAATCGCTGGCCGAAAGATAAAGACCGGATTCGGGTTAAGCGACCGTTCGACCCATAATTACCCGATTCTCATCGGTAGAAAAACCTTGAAAGGCAAGTTCCTGGTCGACGTCAGTCAAAGTGAAAACCTAGTAAAAGTCGAAAAGAACACGCCATCCGGCCTAAACAGCGAAATGAAGAAAAATCCATATAAATTTTATAAAGAAAAATACCTGAAAGGAGCGTCAAAGAAATGAAAATTGCAATTCTCTCAAACGGCAACGCAAACTACTCGACCAAACGCTTAGTCGAGGAAGCCGAAGCACGCGGTCATGACGTTGACGTGATTAAGTATAAAAACTGTTATATCTCAATTGAATCCCGCCAAAACAAGGTGTTTTACAAGGGTAAACCGCTCGAAAACTACGATGCAATTATTCCACGTATTTCGGCAAATATGACAAAATATGGTACGGCGATTGTGCGCCAGCTCGAGATGCAGGGTGAATATGTGCTCTCAAAATCAATTGCGATTACGCGTGCGCGCGATAAACTTCGCTCGATGCAGGTCTTGGCGCGCTATGGTGTCGATATTCCAAAGACCGTTGTTTCGCGCAACACCGCTGATATTGATGATTTGCTTGATCAGCTCGGCGAGATGCCAGTGATCATCAAGCTTGCGTATGGTACGCATGGTAACGGCGTGATTCTTGCTGAAACTAAGAAAGCTGCCAAATCTACGCTTCAGGCTTTCTATCTTGCAAATGATGACGGTGTTTCGATTCTCTTGCAGGAGTTTATCAAGGAGTCGGCCGGTACCGATATTCGTGCATTTGTCGTTGGTAGTAAAGTGATTGCTTCGATGCAGCGCAAGAGTCTCGATGACGACTTCCGTTCGAATCTTCACAAAGGCGGCGCAGGTACGCCAATTAAGCTTACCGCTCAAGAGGAAAAGATGGCAATCGCTGCCGCAAAGGCGATGGGCTTGAACGTGGCCGGTGTCGATATTATGCGCTCCGCACGCGGCCCGCTCGTACTTGAGGTGAATGCATCGCCAGGATTTGGCATCGAGAAAATTACCGGCCGCAATGTCGCTGGTAAGATTATCGAATACGTCGAGCACAACGCTAAGCGTACACCGAAGAAAGATAAGGTAGGGGCATAAGCCTAACGAAAGGAGGACACATTCCTCCTTTCGGGAACTTCTTTGATATTCAAAAAATAAATCAGGCACATGTCCTGATTTATTTTTTGTTTATTAAGGCGATAATACTTGAAAAAGTAAAGTGTTTATGTTATTTTTTGAGTAGGAAACGATAAAAACAAAAATATGATATTAGCAGTCTTCCTAGCGGCATTACTCCTACTCTTCGTCATCGTGCGACACAACGTTGGCGTGCCGTTTCTTGCAATGATTGCGGGCGTCGCTGTTTATGAAACCTGGGGTGCAGATTTTTCGAATTATATTTCCGAGTGGCTACCAGGAACGAGCGTCGTCTGGGTACAGCATGCGCTTTATGGCGCTTTAGTGGTCGGTTTTCCGCTAATTCTCTATCTAAGAGCCGGCAAAAGCGGCCTCTTCGGCGTGCTGCGTATCGCCGAATCTTGTGTTTTTGCAGCCGTACTCACGATTATGGTATCTGATAGGCTAGCGAGCATCTTTGCCTTCGATAATCTCGCCTATGAAATTTCAGGCTTCCTCTATAGTATTCGCGGCATCGCAATGATAGTCGGTATTATTGCGGCGTACGTAGATGTTTTCTTGTTCCACTCAGGTCGGACTTGGTAAGTTCCCAAAGCGCAATACCAGTCGCAACAGAAACGTTGAAGGATTCTTTTTGGCCGAGCATCGGAATCTCTAGAAGTTGGTCACACTGAGCGAGAAGTTCGTTTGGAATCCCATGCACTTCTTCACCTAAAATTAAGGCGATTTTTTCTGGTAATTCTGGCGAGTCGGCAAGATTGAGTGACTTTTCGCCCTGCTCAAGCGCAACAACGCAAAAGCCCTGCTCTTTTAGATTTTTAATTGCAGCGCCAATCTCGGCGCGCGAAAAAGCGACTGTATCCTCGGCGCCAAGAGCGGTTTTATGAATTTGTTTGCGCAGTTTTTCCTGCTCATGCGGCAAACCTTTGTCCAGAAATGGCGTATAACCTGTAAAAATTACTTGTTCTACCCCGAGACAATCGCAAGTGCGCAAAATTGCGCCCACATTATATGTTGATCGAATATTATATAGAATAACCGTTAGCTGTTTCATGTTATACTTATATTATGGATGAAGGTGAGGTTCAAGCCAAGCGTAGACAGAATGAAGAGGATGCAACCGCTCGTAGAGCGAAAATTTTGGGCATTCCTTATCTAGACACGCGCGACTTTGAAAAGGACGTCCCGCTGGCAGTCGGTGTGCTCGAAAAAGAGCAGATGCACAAGGATT
>JAFWLZ010000049.1 GCA_017510835.1 Candidatus Saccharimonadota bacterium | reverse complement strand
CAAATTTTATCGGTTACGATTTTGCGCGCGCTGTTACTGGCGACAAAACTAAAGTTGCCATGTTACTCAAACCTGGGGTCGAAATGCACGACTTTGAGCCAACGCCAGAAGATATTATCAATATCAAAAAAGCCGACCTATTTATCTATGTTGGTGGCGAATCTGACGAATGGGTTGAGGACTTGCTAAAAGATAACGAAATATCAGAGGATAAAACTCTACGCCTCATGGATTTAGTTGAAGTCAAAGAAGAAGAGCTATCTGAGGGCATGGAAGAACATGGGCATGAATCCGAAGAAGCCCCCGGGGAGCACAAACACGAACATAACGAAGATAAAGCCGAACACGATGAGCATATCTGGACAAGCCCAATTAACGCAATTAAGCTAGTAAACGGCATAAAAGACAAGCTATCTAATATTTACCCAGAAAACGGAACCATCTACGCAAAAAACGCAGACGCCTACACTTCTCATTTGTCCAATATCGATCAAAGAATTCGCGATATCATAGCAAATAGCCACAAAAAGGAGCTGATTTTCGGTGACCGTTTCCCTTTTCGTTATTTCGTGGACGAGTACGGATTGGATTATTATGCAGCCTTTCCCGGTTGTTCTGAACAAACTGAAGCCAGCAGTAAAACAATCGCCTTCCTAATTAACAAAGCAAAATCAGACAACATCAAGACTATCTTAAAAATCGAACTCACATCAGATAGTCTAGCAAAAAGTATTGCAAATGAGGCCGGTGCAAAGGTCATGACTTTGAGCGCAGCACATAATATTTCGAGTGTCGATTTCGATAAAGGTATAACGTATGCAGATATCATGGAAGACAACATCGAAGTTTTGAAGGAGGCATTAAAATAATATGCATCATGCGATTATCGCAAAAGACGTTTCCATCAGCTATGGCTCAAACAAAGTAATCAGCTCCGCCAGCTTCGTAATCGATGAGCAAGATTTTGTCTGCATCGTTGGCGCCAATGGCTCCGGCAAAAGCACTCTTATCAAAGCTATACTAGGACTCATCAAGCCAAGCTCAGGAACGATTTCATTCGGAGACGGAATCGAGCGAAAAACAATCGGCTTCTTACCTCAGGACGTCAAAACCGACTTAAACTTCCCTGCCACCGTTTTTGAAATTGTTCTGTCCGGCACGTTAGGGCAACTCGGCCTGAAGGCCTTCTATCGTAAAGACGACAAACGCAAAGCAGAAGCAGCCCTAAGCAGGCTCGGCATTTCGGATCTAAAGGACAAAAGTTTTTCCAACCTATCTGGCGGCCAAAAACAAAAGACGCTGCTCGCTAGAGCCCTTGCCGCCACTACAAAGATTTTAATCTTAGATGAGCCCTCCAACAACCTAGACTACAAATCTCGCAAAGAGTTCTATGACGAGCTAAGAAAACTCAACAAATCTGGTCTTACGATTCTCATGATTACGCACGATTTAGATGCTGAAGATTTGATTGGAAATAAAATTATCAGCATCAAAGAGACGAAGGTCGAGTGCTACTCGACGACCGATTATTTAAGGAGCTACAGATGAATTGGCTTTCCGAGATGTTGTCATATACTTTTATGCAACGCGCCCTCATCGTAGGGCTGCTTATCTCCATTTGCGCGGCGCTCGTAGGCGTATCGCTCGTGCTTCGCAAAAGTTCCATGATTGGAGACGGTTTATCGCATACGACATTTGGCGCTTTCGCGGTTGCGACAGCGTGCAGCCTGGCGCCTCTTTGGTTCACCATACCAGTAGTTATTGCGACATCTTTTCTCGTTTTGAAGCTTAGCAATAGCAAAAGAGCCAATGGCGACGCCCTGATCGCGCTACTCTCCGCCTCCAGCCTAGCGATTGGTGTAATGGCCATCTCGCTGACAAAAGGCGTAAACATCGACCTAAACAGCTACCTCTTTGGGAGCATCCTGTCGATCGGCTGGAACGACGTTTGGTTAAGTTTGGCCCTTACGATAGTGGTGGTCTTGCTCTATTTATTCGCACATAACCGTATTTTTGCAATCACTTTCGACGAAGATTTCGCAAAGGCCAGCGGCATCAAGACAAGTGTTTACGATGCAATTTTTGCGATAATATGTTCCCTTGTCGTCGTACTTGGCATGCGGCTGCTCGGCGCACTCCTCATCTCGAGCCTAATCATTTTTCCGACGCTTATCGCCATGCAGTTTTCAAAATCTTTCAGTCGCGTCGTAGTATGTTCGGTCTTGATTTCAATCGTCAATTTCGTCTTGGGACTCACAATATCCTACCTAATCGCCTCGCCCACCGGAGCCACAGTAGTCATAGTCAATCTGGCGGTTCTCGTGATTGCCTACATTGTACGTAAATTAATATTGGGGAAGTGATGATTCTATGAAGAAACTCAAAGATTTACCAAAATGCCCCGCAGCCACGAAGTTTAGCCTGATTGACGGCAAGTGAAAGCTTTTAATCATTCGCAATCTTATGGCACGCCCATTGGATTCTTTATAGCTTTACGTTTAAAACTGCCTAAAACATTGATTTTTAACGTAAAGTTTGATATAATAAAGATATGATAAACCAAGTTACAAGAGATAGAATTGATAGCTTATCTGATAAATATCGTAAGCTAGCTGCCAAACATAAAGAAGCTATCAAAGAGCTTACTCTTTCTGAACTTCCAGAAATGGTTTATAACTCAAACGCCATTGAGAATTCCACTCTTACGCTTGAAGACACTGAAGACATTCTAATCCGCAACCAAATACGTACCGACCATGAAATTCGCGAGATTTATGAGGCAAAGAATCTTGCTAGCGCCATAGAGTATCTAATGGATAATCCAGAAAAAGAAATTTCAGTAGAGTTAATCTTGAAATTACACAAAACCCTACTTACTAACATCCGAGACGATATCGCTGGCCGTTTCCGTTCCGGCAAAGAATGGGTACGCATCGGTACGCATATCGGCGCTAATCCAGAATTTGTGAACGGGTTTATGTATGACTTGGTCCGAGATTATAATTCCGTGGGCGGCAGATACTTCTTAGAAAAAATCGCTCACTTCCACGCAGAGTTTGAAAACATCCACCCATTCGGTGATGGTAACGGTCGCATTGGACGTTTGCTTGTCAGCGAGCAACTAGACATACTTGGTTTACCACCAATTATTATTCCGAATAAATCAAAATTTGATGAATATTACCCTGCTCTTGATGAGTATACAAAAACTAACAAAATAGACAAGCTAACCGAGCTATTCGCGAGTTTATTAATTGAAGCACTGTATCGCCGTATCGCAAAACTTACCGCCAAGAAAATCATCCCGGTTGCTGACTGGGCTAAGAATAACGACGTTAATCTCCAATCCGCCACCAATAAGGCCATTCGTGGAACTATTCCAGCATTT
>JAFWLZ010000048.1 GCA_017510835.1 Candidatus Saccharimonadota bacterium | reverse complement strand
TAATGGTAGAACGTTGCAGAGGGAAGAAAAAAATACCGATACAAATAATGGTGGAGAGATAAAAATAGAATTGCCAATAGATAGCGGAAAATATTCTGTGAAATTCACGCAAAGCGTGACCCGTAAAGATCTTAGTACATACGGTTCGGCTCGCGGTACTATGAAAGCAGAGATTAAATCCTATACAAAACGAACGGACAATTTCAGGAAAGAGGACAATACGACTATCGATTTGACAGAGGGTCAAACGCAACAGACATTTAAGGATAATGATACAAAGAATGTCCGAACACTAGGATATTCTTCCGACGAACAATACGGAGGAATTAGCGGTGAATTGTACTATGGTGAATCTGTAAAATATTGTAGTCATCTCGAAACTGTATCGTGGTTAAGCAAGAGAAACCCTGTCGATCACGATAATAAAAATATTTGTGTCACTATTTCTCGACCATCAAAGCCATGCTCTGAAAAGGTTATAAAGACCGGGGCCGAGACAAGAGTTCAGCCAT
Source organism: Candidatus Saccharimonadota bacterium (assembly GCA_017510835.1). Classification (GTDB taxonomy): domain Bacteria; phylum Patescibacteriota; class Saccharimonadia; order Saccharimonadales; family Saccharimonadaceae; genus UBA2834. Next base: position 5,522 of record JAFWLZ010000048.1, on the reverse strand, counting down.
TTGGTGTATATTCTGGTCGAAATTATGGCGCTATTGGCGTGACAAACCTGACTAATAAACAGTCGGAATCTACGAAAATAACTAGCGCGGATGGCAATATCGAGGGCGTGTTAGGCAATGTATTTGCGAAACCGGGCGATTCAATACAATTCGAGTACAACATGTGTGCGGGGGCGTTCTATACGGCTCAGGCGAATGATTTAGGAAAACGTAATGACGTAAACTTTGGTTCCCGATATGGCGCGGAAGGACAACTGGAACATGGAGCCTTAAAGGATACTGCTGGGATCTTCAAAACTAATGGTTCAGACGGTTATCTATTTAAGAATACTTTGCCAATGGTGGATAGTATTTATTCTAATCCTGCGAAATATGTAACGATTGGAGGCGGTTCGGATGGGAGAGCTGATTGGCGTTGGAGTGATGGGCAAAAAGCAGAATCGCCAATGAAGAGCGGAAAGTTTATGACTAATACGACAGCGCACCCATGGTTTGCTTCTGCCGAAGACACCGAGACATCGCCTGATATCAACGATACTACTTATGAGTGTACGCACGAAAAAAATGATAACGATAATACGTCTGCTAAGAAAGAAGCAAATGCATACCAAGTTTCAGGAAAACAATCGACAAATAGTGGAAGCAGCAAATGCCACACAAGCATAGGAAATATATTTGATGTTGGGGGTACGATTAGCCAATCGCTGTACTGGAATAATCTATTTATTAGTGTTACGGGTGTAAATAAGACTGCAAAGGCGAGCGGCGCTTATCAGAATTCTGTTGCCACTGCGTATGTCAAAGTTCCGTATAACTATATATTAAAACCATTCGTAGAGAATAATAACAATGGCGAAGATGTAAATACGAAAGTAGTCTATTTGGGCGAGACTTACAAAATGACACCCGGAGTCGTGACTGCCCCAAGGAAGAATTACCGCGTGACATATAATGATACTGAATATGCGACGATTACGAAGGAAACGCACGTTAAGCTTGAAACTTATTATATCCATGATGGCAAAAAGTATGAAGCCGGTGGAGATGATGCGAATACTCACGATGAAGATATCATTATGCGTTTCAATAAAGATGGTTATCTTGGCAATGCTAGTGATGTCGTAAAAACTATAGAGTTTAAGATACTAGATAGTGATACTGGCAATGCTCCTTCCGTAGGAGACAAAATTTGTACAGATATTACTGTATGGCCTGCCGATTCTCATGACCACCCTGATGCTGATTATAGCGAAGCGGAAATAAACAAGAGAGGTGGCAAATACGAAAATGCTGGTGGCGAAAGAGGTATAGCGAAGCCATTAAATAATCCATATTTAAATATCGCTCTAAGAGAAGATTCGGTTGATGGCGCAATCAATAGTCGCACCACCACCTCTTGTTCTATGGTCGCAAAGCGTCCAACAATGAGCGTCGAGTCAGGTAATGTCTACAGTAAGAGTGGCTACGATATGAGCAGGTATTCGAAGAATATCGATACTGGAGACTATATCTTCAGTTCTTGGTCGGAATACGGAGTATTTGGCAAGATAAATAAAGTTGATGAACATTTAATCTCGGGCGCAGCGGTCGGATATAATCGAAGTAGTTCGTACTATGGCCTTAATTCTGAAGGCCAGAAAAAGAATAAGACTCGCCCAAATAGTGGCGATGTATCGACAGGTAGTAATCTATCTTCGAAAACTTGTATATTCGAAACACAGACCTTCGCAAACGCAAATTGCGAAAATAAGAATGCCAAAACAGATGAATATGGCGATCCGAAGAACGCAGACATCGGCGGTCAGTCTGTAACGGATTATAAACAGAAGATATTGGATCGATATAGGGTTGATGATAAATATAAGAATGTCAATTGCAGCAGCGGCAGTGTTCAGTATGGCGGGGAGAGTTATTGTAAGGTGCAAGATTTGGGCTCAGGGAATGGTCTGAAGGATTACACTAAGAATAATGGTAGCAGTGCAATCGTAGTCAAAGCCAAGGATGATATCTATATAGGTGGCGGTAGTCCAGGCAGTATTCCTGGCGCGATTCCGAAATATTTCACAGACGAAACAGTCGGCGAAGGCGAGGATAACCAGATTGATTATAACCGAACATTGGTCTATGATGCGTCTGGTCAAAGCATCGTGATTGATGGTGATATTAGTTATAATAGCGTCGGCAGCAAACTTGACGATATTGTAGGCGTAGTTATTATTGCGAAAAATGTTTACTTTACGGATGTTCCAAGTCATATTGATGCTGTAATTATTGCTGAGAATGAGGTGAATACCTGTAAGTATGCCGAAGGCGTAGAGATGAAGATAGGCGAGGGAGCGACGTTGAACTCAGACGTTTGTAACAAAGAACTTATCTTCGAGGCACCGGTCATCACGAATAAGTTAGTTTTAAATCGTACGTATGGCGCAGAGAATGGCGTAGAATCTATTCAGCGCGCAGAGATATTCGATCTTAATATGGCAAATTATCTCTGGAGTTTCAACCAGATGTCGCGCTATAGTCAGGCTGTCACGACTTATTCACGCGAATTGCCATCGAGATACTAAACAAACAAAAAGCCACGCTCTTGAAGCGTGGTTTTTTGAATGCTATTTTTTAGATTTTTTCTGAGACGTTTTCTCTTTTTTAGACGTCGGTTTTGGCGCATTAGTCGTATCTGGCGTGACGGCAAAATTCGGGATGAGTGAATGAAGCTGTGAGAGAAGTTTGTGGCGGGCATGCTTCGTTCCAACCTTATCGAGCCAGCCTGGGTTTGGCTGAGAATTTTTCGCCGTGAGAATTTCGACGATATCGCCGCTCTGGAGCTTTGTGTTAAGGTTAACCATCTTGCCATTAATCTTTGCGCCAGTACAAGCTGCGCCAATTTCGCTATGGAGGCGGTAGGCGAAGTCTAGCGGCATCGAGCCCTTTGGTAGGTCAATAATGTCGCCCTTTGGCGTGTAGACGAAGATTTTATCGGCAAAGAGGGTAAGACGAAGCTTCTTGGTATCGACTTTTTCGCCGGAGGCGAGCTTTGTAGCGGTTTCTTGAAGTTCTTTAATCCAGAGGAGGTGGCTTGGGAGACGACTGACGCGACCTTCGGTGTAGGCGGCGGTAAGTTTCTGCTCATTATAGTAGAAGGTCGCAGCAAGACCGCGCTCGGCGTAATCATGCATTTCCTTGGTGCGAATCTGGAATTCGACGACCTGCTCATCTTTTGTGATAACGGTGGTGTGGATAGATTGATAACCATTTTGCTTCGGCATCGCGATATAATCCTTGATGCGGCCGTCCATCGGCATGAAGAGGGAATGAATTAGGCCAAGGACGAGATAGCAAGTAGTGACGTCCTCGACGATGAAACGCAGCGCAATAAGGTCGTAGATGCGGTCGATATTTTGATCATATTTCGCGAGCTTTTTATGAAGGGAATAGATAGATTTGACACGGCCGTCGCAGCTGTATTTGATGTGCTCCTTCTTGAGGAGGCTCTCGACGGAATGCTGAGCGTTTTTTAACTTTTTATCGGCGAGCTTAAGGCGGTCTTCGGTGAGTTTCTTTAGCTCCTCATAGCGCTTTGGGTCAAGATAGCGGAAGCTGGTCTCCTCGATTTCGACACGAACGCGGCCCATCTGGAGACGGTCAGCGAGTGGCGCGAAGACATCGAGTGACTCACGTGCAATCTTCTGCTGCTTATCTGGTGGGAGGGCACTGAGAGTGCGAAGGTTATGGAGACGGTCGGCTAGCTTGATAATGAGGACGCGGACGTCTTGTCCGGTAGCGATAAGAAGTTTGAGGAGGTTGTCTGAGGTTTCTGGGAGATATTCGTCGAGATCCTTCATTCCGCTGCGGGCTTTGCCGAGCTTTGTAACCCCGTTTACGAGGAAGGCGACGTTTTTGCCGAATTCGTCTTCGATATCTTTGAGAGTAAGCTCGGTATCCTCGACAGTATCATGAAGAATGCCGGCGACAATGGAATCTTCGTCCATGTTCCACTCTTGAAGAATTTTCATAACGGCGAGTGGATGGGTAATATAAGGCTCCCCAGTTTTGCGCAGCTGGCCTTCGTGCGCCTTGGTGGCAACTTTGATGGCCTTTTGGATGCGGGGAGATTTACTCATATGTTTATTATAGAGTGAATTCGATTTTCTTTCCAGAAGCTTTGTATTCCTCGCATTTGACACCGCAGCGACGAAGCATCATCTTGGCGGCAATGGTGTTTTCGGCGTCGGCATATTTATCGTCGGCGTAAACGACACGTTTGATGCCGGATTGAATGACGGCCTTGGCGCATTCATTACAAGGGAAGAGGGTGACATAGAGCGTGCAGCCGTCGAGTTTAGCGACGGAGTTTAGGATGGCGTTTAATTCGGTGTGACAGACGTAGGCGTATTTTGTATTTAGGAAATCCCCGTCGCGTCCCCACGGCATTTCTTCGTCTTTGACGCCGCTTGGCATGCCATTATATCCGGTAGCGACAATTTTGTGGTCATTATTGACGATGCAGGCGCCGACCTGAGTATTTGGATCTTTGCTGCGTTGGGCCGACAAGAGAGCGAGCCCCATAAAATATTCGTCCCACCGAATGTAGTCTGTTCGCATCTAAATAACTCCTATACTTAAGAAGAGTATAGCATAAAAAATCGCCCTCTTGTTGCCAAGGGAGCGACTTAAATAAGGTACTGCGTTTTAATAGATATGAAGTTTATTATCTTTAAAGAACGCATTAACGGGAGGAGTATAATACGTTGGTTCCTCCTCGTCGTAATCTCCGTTTCCTATAGCAACTTCTTCAAGCATTTTGTCGCCTTCACGATTATAATCATCGATTGCATCGCATAGATCGCGACAAATTTCTTTTTGAATCTTTTTATCAGTTGGTATATCGTATGGAAGCTTTTCAATGGCGATTGAGCTGCCACCGTCTGCTTCGTCTTCTGCGTCGTTACACATAAGGACGCTTAAAACGTAATCTGATAATTCTGCGATTCCTTCACTATAGTCAGGATGATCGTGGTCGGGATGTAATAATTCTTTGTCCATAATAAAACATCCTCCTTTTCTAGATTCATTATGTGAGCCGATCTACTCCATAACTGCGGATTATTATACGAGTTTTTACTAAAAAAGTCAATAAAAACCGCCCATAGTTGGGCGGTTGAGCTAGATGTTCACGAAGAGATTGTCATCTACGATTTTTACGCTTACGGACGCATCGCTTTCTTCATAATCTTCGTCGCGTGGGCTGCCGCTCATCAAGAGGCGGAATTCGAGCGCTTCCTCGAGATTGCTGCAACTTTTGGAAAGAAGAATCGAATTGCTAGGAAGAGTAACTGGTAAGGCTTCTATTTTGAAAACATAGGCGCCTGAGCTATCTCTGGCGGCAGTGTTCTTTCTGATTGCATCGTAGACGTATTTTTCGAGCTTCTGAGCATCTTCATCATAATTTAGGCCAAATAGATTCATAGCTCACTCTCCTTTCAAAAATGTACTTTGTGGCCTGGCAACTTAAGCATTATTAT
>JAFWLZ010000047.1 GCA_017510835.1 Candidatus Saccharimonadota bacterium | reverse complement strand
GAAAGAATACCGATTAACTTCTTTTTCGCTACGCTCTTTTCTAACAACTCTTCAGCGCGCGCAGCATTTTCCTGAGCTTTTACCTCATCTGCTTCTTCGCTACCACCATCATGCAGCAATTCATCTGGCGTGACATTATATAAATTACAAAGTGGCAATACTTTATCGAGATCTGGACTCGATTGACCGGTCTCCCACTTCGAAACGGTCTGGCGTGTGACTTCTAATTTATCCGCAACTTCTTCTTGCGACAAACCAGCAGCCTTACGCAATTTAATTAGCCTTTCAGGCAATGTCATAATGCGTTTCCTTTGTTAATGTATGCTTCTATTTTAGTAAAATGCAACGAAAATTAACACCAACCAGACTTTACATTTCCGCAACAAAAGTTAACATTTTGCTACTTTTTTATATTTTTTGACAAAAAATATCCCCGCCCGTTGATTTAGGCAGGGAATTTGGATCGAGCTCTACTGAAGTGGATTATCTGCATTCGACTTGAAGTCGAAATACATCCCACTCAGGACCACCTCGTCACCATCGAGCTCATGTTCATCCACTATTCTGTAGCGGACCGGCTTGTTCATCATCGCCGGATTGAACATAAAAGTTCGATGATGCTGACAATTGAGGTAAATACCTCGCGGTTCATCGGCATATACTACTCCGATGTTTCCCATTACCTCAATTACAACGCCGAGACCAATACGATCTCGATTCACAGAGTTCTTTATGTAATGTACATTTTTCCCCATGGCAAATTCCTCCTTGCTGGGATACAGTAGCCCCCGTTGCTTGCCTATCAAACAACTGCCACAATAGTAATTATAGCACAGAATGCCAAAAATGTCAATGCGTGCTATACTAACAGATATGAAAGTAGTTACTCGTTTTGCGCCGTCGCCGACCGGCTATATACATATCGGCAATCTCCGCTCAGCAATCTATCCATATCTCGTCGCCAAGCAGAACGAGGGGACGTTTATTTTGCGCATCGAAGATACCGACCGCGCACGCTACGTCGAAGGTGCAACTGACCTCATCAAAGATACTCTTCAATGGATTGGCCTAGATTGGGACGAGGGTCCAGACAAAGGCGGCGACCACGGTCCATATTTTCAGACTCAGCGCCAAGAAATCTACATCGAATGGGCAAAGAAACTTATCGCTGCCGGACGTGCTTATGCCGACCCAACGCCAAGCGACCAAATCGCAAAATATCGTGAAGAAGCCAGCAAAAACAAGCAGGCCTTCCTTTATCGCAATTACCGCCCAGAAAACACTCCAGAATGGGAGCCAGGCATGCCACTCCGCTTCAAAGCCGATCCAAAAGAGCGCAAATATCACGACGAAGTATTTGGCGACAAAGTCATGCTTCCGGAAACTCAAGACGACATTATCATTATCAAAGCCGACGGTCTTCCGACTTACAACTTCGCCCACATCGTCGATGACGCTACAATGGGTATTACTCATATTTTCCGCGGCCAAGAATACTTGCCGAGCATGGGCAACTACCTCGCCATCTACGAAGCGCTCGGCTTAGAACCGCCAAAATTCGTTCATCTCCCACATATCCTTGCCCCAACTGGCAACAAAAAACTAGGGAAGCGTGATGGCGCAAAATCTGCTGTCGATTATCGTGCAGACGGCATTTTGCCAGAAGCAATGCTAAACTTCCTCGCCTGCCTCGGCTGGAATGATGGCACCGAAGACGAACTTTACAGCAAAGAAGACCTCATCAAGAAATTCAGCATCAACCGTATTCAGCACGCCGGCGCTCGTTATGACGAGCAGAAACTTATCTGGCTCAACGGCCAATGGATCCGCAAACTCTTCCAGGAAAATCCGAAAGCCCTCTTTGCGCGCACAAAAGATTTTTGGCCAGAAGCCGCCGCAAAATATAGCGACGAATACAAATTCCAAGTCTTCGCAATTATCTACGATCGCCTTAAAACTCTCGGCGACTTAAAGACGATGACCGAATACTTCTTCATTGATCCGACCGTCGATTTATCGATGGTCGAGCAAAATAAAGCGCTCAAAAAACTATCCGAAAGAGAAATCCAAGACGCGCTCCGCCAGACTGTCGATAAGCTAAAAAGTCTCGAGGAATGGTCGCCAGAGATTCTTCAAAATGCACTAAATGAACTCCTTGAAAATACTGGCCTCAAACCTGCTCAGTTGTTTGGGCTAATCCGCCTAAGCATCAGCTTTGCGCCATTTAGTCCAGCCCTCCATGATACGCTTAGTGTCATCAACCGCGAACGTGCACTCGCTCGCATGAATGCTGTCATTACCGCCTATACTCGCGACTAACGCTTATGCTATAATATGCCTATGAACGGTAAGCAAAAAGACCACGACGAACAAAGTAGTCGTAGTAAAAAGCAAAACGAAACAATTACCAAACTTTATCGCGAAAGCGAAGAAAACAGCGACGTCGAAGATTTCCTAAAGGATAAAGATGTCGACGAAGAAATGCCGAAAGAAAAGAAATCGGCTAAGAAAAAACGCGAAAAAGCAGAGAAAAAAGCTGAAAATAGCAAGAAAGCCAAGAAAGTTGCAAAACGCATTTTCTTGGTAGTTATTTTACTTGGCCTTATCGGCGGCGGTGTTTGGTATTTCCTCCAAAGCGGACATAGTACGTCCGAACTTGGCGACCTAAACGGCGAAGACGCCAAGGCAGACGAAATCTATTACTCGCGTCTTACGGGCAGAGAAGTCAATAATAAAGACATTGTCACTCAAGCTGCGACCTGTATCATGATCGAAAATAGCCAGGCAGCCCGTCCACAATCCGGCTTAAACGAAGCTGGCGTCATTTACGAAGCTATCGCCGAAGGCGGCATTACTCGTTTCATGGCTATCTTCCAAGAAGCTAAGCCGAATTACATTGGACCGGTCCGTAGCGTCCGTTTAACCTTCGCCGAGTTAGCTAAGCCATATCAATGCTCCATCGCTCACGTTGGCGGTAGCGACAACGCGCTCAGATTAATTCGCAACAATTCGGCTTTTCGTGATATTGATAATTTCTTTAACGATAAAGCTTACTGGCGTATCCGTGGCCGCGCTGCGCCACACAATGTTTACACGCGCTTCAGCATGCTCGACGAACTGAACTATAGCAAGGGTTATCGCAACAGTGAGTTCAATGGCTTCGCACGCATTAAAGCCGACACCACCCCGGAAGCGACTGAGAAAAAAGCTAACAAAATCACTATTAATATGACTAGCCCGATCTTCAGCCCGGTTTATGACTACAATCCGAATACAAATAAATATCTCCGTTCCTATGTGTCGGGTGGGCCACACTTCAGCTCCTACGAAGACGGCCATACCGTTCAAAACGAACCAGATGTCGTTATCGCAATGAAAGTTAATTCTGTCGCTCGCGTAGGTGAGGAACAATATGCCGACTATACGACCATCGGCACTGGTGATGCAACGATTTTCCAAAATGGCGGCGTTATTGAGGCGCACTGGGATCGTAAAGACGCCGACGCCGAACTAAAATTCGTAGATACAAGCGGTAATGAAATTCAGCTTAATCGTGGGCAAACCTGGATTACGCTTTACCCAACTAACGGCAAAGTAACTTGGGAATAAGAAAGGAGATCCACCATGCAGCCAAATAACCAATTAGACTACACGCCGATGCCAGGAGAAATCATGAAAGATAAATCCGGCGAAACAGACGAAATTCAAAACCCATATTATGACGAAGGTTTCGAAAACCTAGCCGAAGAAAGCAGCGAACAGCAAGTCGAAGAGCAGACTCAGGATCAAGAAAAGCCAATCCCAGCCGAATCAGGCAATGCGCTCGAAAAACGAACTCAATCAGCAGTGGGCTGAGGGACATGTCAATATCGAAGCAGCCGAACAGCAAGTTCAAAGCGACTTTATCGAAGGCGCCGTCGAACAATCGACGACTAGCGAAAACGCCGAAGCAGACATGGCTGCCGCCGAGAAAAGTTCAACTAATACTCCGGATTCCGAGCAGCCAAAGGACATTAATCAACCGCGCGAAATCTCTAATGCCGCCGCAATGAAAGCAATTTCCGCCGATGTCCTTGCAGAGAAAGTTAAAGCCGGCGACATGACGAAAATCAGCGAAGTCGAACAACGCGCCGCTGAAGCCGAGGCTCTCGCCGATAAAATCGGTACTACCGCAGAGAATAACGCTACTAGCGAACAGGAAATTCAAATGGCTAGCTCCGTCGCAAACCAAGTTCACGAAATGGCCCAGAAAGCTATTGAGAACGTCAACGAAGCAAAAGCCGAATACGACTCAATGAACGAAGAAGAAAAAGAAGAAACCAAAGAGGCTGCTGAGGCCGCCGAAGCAAACGGTACCGACATTGAAACCGAAAAACAAAAGCTTCAGAAAGAAAAAGAAGAAGACAAAAAGGACAACGAAAACTCCCCGCAATATAGGATTATTAGCTAATGTTCGTAAACAATCGTATTCTTGTCGGTAAAACTACCGAAGAAAAGGAACTCTTTATCCTGCCAGAAATGGCCAATCGTCACGGCCTTATTACCGGCGCATCTGGATCTGGTAAAACTATCACGCTAAAAGTGATGGCCGAAAGTTTCTCGGAAGCCGGCGTACCGGTATTTCTCGCCGATGTTAAAGGCGACCTCGCAGGCACTGCTTTTGCTGGCGAAATCACCGAAAAAATCCAACAACGCCTCGATGGACTTAAGCTCGAAAACTTCAAGCCACAAGCCTTTCCAGTCCGTTTTTGGGATTTATATGGCGAAAAAGGCCATCATCTCCGCGCCACTATCTCAAGCGTTGGCTCCGATATTTTATCGATCATACTCGGATTATCCGAAGCTCAAGAGGGAAATCTCGCCGTCGTTTTCGCAGTCGCAAAGGACGAAAACATCCCACTCGACACTATCGCGGATCTTCGCGCTGCACTCGAATATGTCGCAGAAAACCGCGCAAATTACAATACGAAATACGGACAAATCACTCCGCAAAGCATCGGCGCAATCCAACGTGCATTACTACAACTCCAAAATCAAGGTGCCGATAAATTCTTCGGCCAGCCAATGCTCGATATTAATGACTTTTTCCAAACCAAAGACGGACGCGGTGAAATCAATATCCTCGATTCAGTCAAACTCTTCCACAGCCCAGATCTCTATGCCGCTTTCTTACTCTGGATACTAACTGAATTATTTAGCAAATCTCCAGAGGTCGGTGACCAAGCTAAACCAAGGCTCGTCTTCTTCTTCGACGAGGCGCACTTATTATTTAACAATATGCCAAGCTATCGTCTTAAGCGCATCGTACAAATCGTCAAATTAATTCGCTCACGTGGCATTGGTCTTTATTTCATTTCTCAAGCTCCAACCGATGTCCCAGATGAAATCCTCGCTCAACTCGGTAATCGCGTCCAGCACGCCCTCCGCGCCTACACGCCAGCAGAGCAGAAGATCGTCAAAGCAGCCGCCGATGCCTTCCGCGCAAATAAAGCGTTTAACACTGAGCAGGCTATTCTTGAGCTCGGCACCGGCGAAGCCCTGATATCCTTCCAAAATGAAAAAGGCGCACCAGAAATCGTCGAACATGCCACGATTTTGCCACCTCAAAGCCGCATGGGCGTCATAACAGACGACGAACGTGCTCATATTATCGCCGCCAGTCCATACGTTACTAAATATGACGCCGTTGCCCATCCTGGCCAAGCCAATACAATTTCAGCTCCAGATAAAAAGTTTGATCCAAATGCCGCTCAGGCGGAAAACCTCGCAAAATATTCCAGCCAATACGGAAGTGGACCGCTCAATAAAGACGGCGCGAAATCAACGTCAAAATCAGAACCAAAAACAGAGCAGAAAACCACTGCTAAGACAACCCGTCGCACAAAATCTACTGCCGAAAAAGCAGGGGAGCGCTTCATTACAAACGCTGCCGGCGCCGCCGGTCGTGGCTTTGTCAGTTTTATCAAAAAACTTTTCAAGCACAAATAGCTCTGTACCTGGTCTAGTCTGAATATTTCTATGTTATAATATACTCCGAACACGGGTGGTGTGTATTTTTTGTTTGAACCTTAAAATTTTTCCGAAGGAGGTAAAGATGGATGATAGTATATTTAGCGGTCATCGCAATCACATTATTGGCACTATGCTATATCACTTATAACTACTTTAAACTACGTAAAATGGGCGAAGGCACAGAAGAAATGGTTGAAATCGCGGATATTATCCGTAACGGAGCACGCACCTTTATGCGCGCCGAATATAAAACGATTATCCCAGTCATAGCCGCCGTAGCGCTCATCTTTTCGTTCTTTATCGAGAAAACAAGTGGAATAACATTTGTTTTAGGTGCCACCATGAGTAGCTTAGCTTGTATCATCGGAATGCGCAGCGCAACATATGCAAATGTTCGCACGACAAATGCAGCTCGCGATACTCTCGATATCGGCAAAACTACCCAAGTAGCTCTGCGTGGAGGCAGCATTAGCGGCCTCAGTGTCCCAGCTTTTGGTCTTCTTGGCCTCGTGCTCGTTCGCATCGTAGCGGGCGGCGTTCAAGCTGGCGTAACTGGTAGTGGTCTCTTTACGTCGTTTTCTTGTAATCCGACGATCATGAGATTCACTACTTATTCACTAGGTTGCTCGCTCGTAGCAATGTTTAATCGTATTGCTGGCGGTAATTATACGAAGGCTGCAGATATTTCTGCAGATATTGTGGCGAAAGTTCGACACGACATGCCAGAAGACGATTCACGTATGCCAAACACCATAGCAGATTTCATCGGCGACAACGTCAATGATATAGCAGGAAATTGCTCCGATCTGCTTGAGAGTTTCGTAGCAACCATCGTAGCTTGTATCTTGATTGCAGGCACTCTTGAAGCCGAAGGCTCTAGCCTTGAATTCGGCAATGCAGCAAGTCTATTCCCAATCATTATCGCCGGCACAGGTCTGCTCGGTAGTTTAATTGGAATCATCTACGCATTAGTTCACAAGGCTAGCGACAACCCAAGCAAAGAGCTGGATATGGCAACATATATTTCGGCTTTCTTAGTAATCGTAGCCAGTGCCATCACAGCAAAAACTGTTTTTAGCGGCATTGAGCTGCCAAATGCATTTCATATTGGCTGGATTTCGCCATGGGTAGCATGCGTCCTCGGTATTATGAGTGGCGTTATGATTGGTAAGGTTACCGAGTATTATACCGGCACAGATTTTAAGCCAGTAAAGCAACTCGCTAACATGGCTACCGAAGGCGAAGCATTCGTTATTACGAAGGGCGACGCTATCGGGTCACGCTCATGTCTTTTACCAATCGGCATGATCTGCCTAAGCCTGATTGTGTCTGGACTCATCTGTGGTATTTACGGTATCGCCGTTGCAGCACTCGGTATGTTGAGCTTCGTCGGTACAACCGTATCAATCGATGCTTTCGGCCCAATTGCAGATAATGCTGGCGGTATTGCAGAAAGTTGTCATCTGAAGAGCAATGTTCGTGCTATCACGGATAAACTCGACGCAGTCGGTAATACTACAGCTGCTATCGGTAAAGGTTTTGCAATCGGCTCCGCCGCATTCGCAACTGTCTCCCTGATATTTGCTTACGTCGGCAGCTACTCAACCGGCGAACCAATGCTTAATATCGCAGGTTTTATGGTTATCGCCGGAGCAATTCTCGGCGGTGCAATCATCGAGTATTTCTCGGCACTGCTGACAGACAATACTATAGAATCCGCTAAGCTTATGGCAGAGGAAGGCGACCGTCAGCTGTCTATACCAGGAGTAATTGAAGGCACCGTCAAGCCAGATTACAATAAGTGTATTGACATGGCTGCTCGCCAGGCCTTAAAACAGATGCTTTTACCATCATTACTTGCATTGTTCGTCCCAGCAATCGGCGGCATCCTGTTTGGTCCAGAATTTGTCGGTGGTATCCTTGTCGGCGCCACAATCGTCGCAATCCCGAAGGCAATCTTCATGGGCAATTCCGGCGGAGCCTTTGATAACGCCAAGAAATACGTTGAATCTGGTCAGCTCGAAGGTCATCCGAAAGGATCAGCAGCTCACAAGGCTACTGTCGTCGGCGACACTGTCGGCGATACTAGAAAAGATGTAGTCGGTGTTGCACTGGATATAGCAATCAAGCTTATGTCCACCGTAGCAAATACACTCGCACCCGTATTTGCATCGATTCGACTTTTCTAACAGTAGTACCTCTTTTGTTAAATCCCTCAACCGCGTTGGTTGGGGGATTTTTATGTTATAATATTCGCATTACTCTTGAAAGAAGGTGATTTAATTGCCAAAAAGCCTCAAGGCTTACGCAGACAAAAGCCTCGCACTCGCATATCGCAATCATCAAAGATACGTTAATTACTATGGCAACGGCCGCGGACAACAAAAACGAGCCAGAAAACCTTGGCTTCCGCTCGAAGATAAACTCATTCTTTGTAGCCCATATACCGACCGCGAATTATCTAGCCTACTAAAACGTACCGTACCAGCGATTCAAAAGCGACGCTGCATACTAAAGAAGACAGCAGAGTAAAGCACGACAAAAACCTCCGCAGGAATGCGGAGGTTATATTTTTAGGCTTCAGCGTGTAATTTCTGGAACTTCTTTGACTTACCATCAAGCTCATCGAAATCTTTTTCGGTGATTTTTTCTTTCTTACCAGACTCAATGTAGTTGCGCAAAACACCGACCAAGATGAATGGGCGGACAAATACAGAGTGAAGAATGCTCCACATCGTTACACCACCGAGCGCGCCGACGGTAATCATGAGGTTATTGCTATTAGCAAACCAAGTCGAAATATCTGCTTCGCCACTTGCGATCATCTCTGATACTTCATTTGCGAGCGCTGCAAAGGCATCCGGAAATGCCGTGCAAATGAGATAAGTGATACCGAAGAATACGCCACCAATACAGACGAACGAAATGAGACTGATGCCAAATACACGACCAAGATTCTTTAGGAGAGTCTTTCCGTGTTTAAAGAAGAGCACTGAGCCCTCGAGAGTTGCCTTTGTCGCTTTTTCGTCTTTACGATAAAATACCCAGCCAAGACAACAATCGCATAAATAGCCAACAATCATCTGAATGATACTCGAGATAACGCTACCTACTGTGCCGCCATTATCGCCGCCAATTGCCTCACCGACTGCAGTAATTCCGCGACCAATCTGACGAAAGATACCTTTAATTGCACCAGTAACAGCATAATAAGCCGCGACTGTCAGAAAACGCTCTTTAACAATCTTTTTACCTTCACCATAGACATCATCAGGCAGTTTTCCTTCCGTAATGCCTCTAGTCATCATTGCAATCTGCCCAG
>JAFWLZ010000046.1 GCA_017510835.1 Candidatus Saccharimonadota bacterium | reverse complement strand
TGAACAGTAGGTCTCGACTGACGGCGACTAGCATCAGGATGATGGTACCGTAAAGTAAACCTCGGCCACCAATCATCGTATGATCGCGATAGATTAGCCAGGCAAAGGCAACGGCATTCGGGAAGAAAATTACCTTGTCACTAAGTGGATCGAGGTATTTTCCGACCTTAGTAATGCTGTTTGTATGCCTTGCAATGTAGCCGTCAATTGCGTCGGTACCGATAGCGACGATTAAAAGGATAGTCGCAATAATGCTACTATATTCGCCGAAACTGTGACAAATATAGATATGTGGCATTATGATAGATATCGCCATACGGCCAATGCTAACCCAATTTGGCAATCCGATGCGGCCACTGGTGCCGCATAACCAATCAGAATTAAACTTATGAAGTGTGTGGAGTAGGCAGCGAAATGTCTCTACGATTGCCGTAACTACGATGGCGTACCAAATCCAGGCACGTATATGTTCTACTCTAGGCGATATCACGTCGATAAGACAGATTTCGAATAGTTTCATGATTGCTAAGACAATTAGTAATACTATTTTGCAGCAGCTGACCCAAATGGCATTGAAATCCTTGGAAGGATTATGCCAGTGTGCGGTCTCATGAAACGGAGCGTGATACCATGCTCCTCGCAGAATGAAGCGGAGGATATCAGTCGCAATAACGATTGCGGTTAGATACCATGCGCCATGACAGGCAAGGATAGGGTAGAAGACAAGCATCGCAAGGTCAGAGAACGCATCGACGAACTCGAGCTGATTTCCGTGACGAGCGGCGCTTTCGATGTAGAGACGGAAGTTTTTTCTTAGCCTCATTTTCATCACTCCTCTCAAAAGAACTAGGGCGTGAACGGGTGTCAATAAAAATTGAGCGCATAGCCCAGTAATTTAATTTTAGCACGAAATCGAGTAATTGTCAATGGTTAACAGGGGTGAACTAAGGATGATATAATGTAAATAGTTATGGCAAAGAATAATGAGAAAAATCAGAAAAAGGTTGGGGTCGTGGTTGTTACTTTCAACCGCAAGAAGCTATTAAAAGAGTGCCTGCAGGCGCTTTTGAAGCAATCATATAAGAATTACGAGATTCTTTTGATCGACAACGCTAGTACTGACGGAACGCACGAATATGTCGAAGATTTGATCGATGGTGAGAAAGTCCAATACTTTAATACTGGCAAGAATCTTGGCGGTGCGGGTGGCTTCAATTATGGGGTGCGCGAAGCGATGAAGAAAAAATATGACTATGTATGGTTGATGGATGATGATTCAATTGCGGACGATAAGGACGCGTTGAAGATTCTCGTTGAAAAAGCGGCATATTTGAAAGATGATTTCTCGTTCTTGGCTGGTTTGGTAAAGTGGACGGATGGTAATCTTTGTATGATGAACATTCCGAAGCTAGATGAAAAGGGTTGGCATAATAGGGTTAACCTCTATAAAGAGGGCTTAGTGCCAATAGAGTCTTCGACTTTCGTTTCATTCTTTGCAAATATGAAGATTGTAAAGAAAGCTGGCCTGCCAATCAAAGAGTTCTTTATCTATGGCGATGACTGGGAATATTCGTTGCGTATGCGCCAATTTGCTCAGCCATATATGGTGACAGATTCTGTTATCACGCACAAGATGGGCGTGAATGTGAATGCGAGTATTGTCGATTGTCCGGCCGAAAGGATTGGGCGCTGCTATTATGACTATCGTAACCAAGCCTATGTGATTCGTAATTTTGGCGCAAAGAAGGATAAAATTAAGCGTAAATATTTGTATTTTGCTTTTGTTTGGAATATTCTGCGTCGTGCAAAAGACAAGCGTTTGAAACGTTTGCATACTTTGAATAAGGGGTATATTGCGGGAATGTTCTTCCGTCCAAAGATTGAAAAGAAATAAAAAAGTGACCCCACGGGGTCATTTTCAAAGGTCATATTTTTGCTGCGTGGTGCGCGAGGAGGGACACTCACTTTCGCTAGCGCGAAAGTTACGTCTCGGGGCGTCGCCTCGGAAAAATCGGAGCGTAGACGCTCCTTTTTTCGTTCGGCTCCTACCGAGTTTGCACCCTACGGGTTCTGCATCCCTCCTCGAATTACGCATCAAAAAATGACCATAAAGGTCATATTTTTGCTGCGTGGTGCGCGAGGAGGGACTTGAACCCTCACGGCCGTAAAGCCACAAGATTTTGAGTCTAGCGTGTCTACCAGTTCCACCACTCGCGCAAGTTGAAAAAGAACAATATTAGTTTAGCATAAAATCGCCCCTTATGCTAGAATAAGAGAAATGGATAATAGAAACGGTGGGCAGTCTAGATTTGCTTCCAGCCATAATGCTTGGGAGGAAGCCGCAGCAAAGAACGCGAAGCGTAAGAAGAAAGTCGCTGCAAAGGTTTTGACGTCTGCGCAAAAACAGCGTAAAACAGTTTCGATGATTGCGCGCCAAAAAGTTCTAGATGCCTACAAAAAACAGTCTCAGCCTCAACAACAGCCGGTTAAGCATAGCTCGACTGCGATTACGCGTGCAAACGCGAATGATTGGCGAAAATATCATTCGGCGTGGCAGAACTATTATCAGAAGTATTATGGCGAGTATTATGGCAAGGCAGCGAAGGAATATGTTGCGAAGGAGCGCTTGAAATATGAGCGCGACTTGGCGGATCGTGAGTTGAAGGGTGGTCAGACTGAACGCCAGGCGATTACCTCTGCGGCAACAAAAGCACAAGCTGAGGAGGAAAAACAGGCAAAGAATGCAGTCGATGAATTCAAGACAAAGATTCAGAAAAAGGTTTCGCATCGCGCGAAAAAGATGCGAAAGTCGCGTCACTTTATTCCGATCGCGATCGGGCTATCGGTGTTAATCCTCGGTTTATTATTCCAGTATAATCAAGTGATTATTGCGAATGCGGTGGCCTATATGTCGCCGGGCGGATCGGAAGTGAACGATATTACAGCGATCGACCCAACGGTTTCGGCGAATGTTCACGAGAACCCTACCTTGATGATTCCGAAGTTGAATGTTGAGGTGCCGGTGGTATTTGGCGCGAAAAACGACGTAAATTCGATGTCGGATGCAATGTCGAACGGGGTAGCACACTTTGCGATACCGGGCGCATCGGCAAGGCCAGGCGAAGTTGGGAACTTTGTCATATCTGGTCATTCAGCAGGGAATATCTATCAGCAATCTGACTACAAATTCATCTTTTCTGGTTTGACGCGGATGGGTGGCGGCGATCTGATTTACATGGATTACAATTCTCAACGCTACACTTATCGTGTAACGGGTACGCGAACGGTTGATCCGTCCGATGTCGGCGCATTGCGCACGATTGCGAATGAGAATAGTGGTAAGCCAATGATTACACTTATCACCTGTACGCCGCTTGGAACGTCGAAGTATCGTCTCTTGGTCTTCGGTGAGCAGATTCATCCGAGCTATGAGGGAGAGCCGGCTACTGAAACGCCGGTAGAGGAGATAGATGAGAGTACGGGCGAAATGCCAAAGAATGATGATTCTCCGCTAGAGCAGTTCTGGAAGTGGTTAACCGGACAAAGTTAAAGGAAAAACTCCTTGCGCTGCAGGGAGTTTTTAAAATATATCGCTTAAGGCTATATTTCGAGTTTCTGGCGCTTTAAGGTATATTTCAAGGTATTTTCCGTATTTGTGGTTGGATCGGCGTCAGACGGGCTGTCAGCGCCTTCTGTGACCGATTCTGTTTCGGTGATGTCGAAATAGTAGAGATATTTGTTATTTTCGCTGATTACAGTAGGGAATGGATTATCAACGGAAGGGATAATTTCACGACGATTATCACCATCGAAGTCGCGTGCGACTATCTTATTGTCGATGGTTTGCCAGATAATGTAATTATCGAGCCAGTTGATGTTTGTGAGTGGGCCAGATAGCTCGACGTCATATTTTTCTTTTGTTTCGAAATCATAGCTGAGCAATTTATTGTCACCCGAGAGTACGAGGATGCGTTGATTGGCATTTACGGAGGCGAGCTGCGGAAGGAAGTCCATTTTACTATCGTATTTTTCTTCTAGGCTCGGTTTTTTATCTTTGTCGTAATTTGGATATTTGCCACTGATGATCTTAAGCTGTTGGCCGACGCTATAAGCGAGCCATTCTTCGCTCCAGTATGTACCCATTGCAAGACGAATGATTGTATCGTCGGTAGCGTTATCGAGCGAGGCGAGTTCAGTGTAATCTTGTTCTCCCTCTTTAAAAATATTGAGATGATATTTGTCGGTATCCTTATTGACGAAAGAAACGGTATTTTTATTGTTTGCGATTTTTTCGATATTAGACGCAATCGTGTCAGAAACGTTATGGCTATTAAGATCGATCAGATGAAGATTACCTTTTTCTAAAGTCCAAATCTTTGTGGCGCTATCATTTGCGATAAGAATGCTGCTAAAGTTGAGCTCGTATTCTTGGGAGAGATTGATACTATGATCGGGGTGGTCGAGATTAATGAGATGCCAGCTGCTTTTTTCGCCAACGGTCCATTTAGCGATTACTTTCGAATTGTCTTCGTTCCAAGCAATAAAGGATAAGTTACCTTTTGAATCGAGCTTATCTTTTGTGCTGAGGCAATCATTCAAGCTCAACTCGTTTACGTGAGGATTGTCGGATTGGATGTCGATATATTTGAGGGAATTGCTATCTTTTTCTTGGACGATGAGATGTTTGCGGTCAGCAGAGAAGGTGGCATTCTGAAGATTATTAAATGATAGAGTATCTTGGCTTTCGAATTTCTTAGGAAAGAGGCGAACCCATTCGACGCGAGTAAGAAGGCCGGCGTCGACCTTGAGGTTCTTTACCCAGGTATCATAGCCCGGTTTCGAGATGCGAATATTATGAGTACCAGAACTGAGCATTTTGCTAAACTCGGTGCGGCTCATCTGGTTATTGCCATCGATTTCAACGTTTGCCCCAGATGGGTGAGAAACGATTTGGGCGAGACCGGCTTGCTCGAGACCGCCAGATTCGTTGAAGGTAAAGCCCATTGCGACGAGCATTAAGACAAAAACGATTGCTACTACAGAGATGCTCATGAAAATATTTGTCGCGATAACGCGAATATTTCGCATCTTCTTTGCTTTTGCACGATCCATATGTTGAATATATTATATCATGTATAATGCTAATGCTTAAAAATTATTGAATAAATTTTTTAAAATGCTATTGATTTATGCACGCTTATGTTTTAAGATAACATTAGCAGAATTAAGTGAGGTAGCATGGACGAGGTCAAAGTCAGAGTTTCTAAATCAGCGAATGCAAAGAGTGCAGGCTCGGTTAATCGTCGCCGTTTACAAAGCTCGACTACCCTGAATCGTCGCTTTGTAAAAAAGCCTACTCCAGCTCCGAGAATCAAAGCTTCGGCGGGTGCTGCTTCGCGTGCTCTAAAGACTCAGACGAAGAAAAAGATCTTGATTTCTAAAGGCGAAACAGTACAGCTTCAACCGGTTGTAAAGGAAGAAAAGCAGATTCAGATTGCTCAAGAGACCGAAAAAGTTGTTCAGGAAGCTCAGAAGCAAGTCGCAAAACAGCCAGCTAAGCAGCAACAGGGCTTTGTGGCACGTGCAGAATCGAGCGCGTTTTCATTGAAAGATTTGGCTGCTGTTCAAGCTCAAATTGAAGATGAGCCGGTTGTGCCAGCTCAGGAAGCGCAAGTCGCGAGAGCTGCAAAGGCTCGTATGGTGTCGCGTAGAGTTGCCGCCCAGCCGCAACAACATATGCAGGCGCGAGAAGCGAAGACTAAAGCGATCGAGCGTGCGATTGCGAAGGTGTCGGCTCTAACTGAGGAAGAAGAGATTGAGTCTCAGACTCAGAAACGCCATTTCTGGCAGCGCAAAAAGTTTGTCGCGGCTGCTTCAATGGCGGTTGTTTCTTTGATTTTGCTTGGTTATCTTGTAAGTGTTAATCTTCCAGATATTTCAGTACGTGTTGCGGCAATGCATAGCGGTATTGAGAAGGCGTATCCGAGCTATGTTCCTGCTTCTTATCGTCTAGATGGTTTAGTTAATGAAAATAACGGTCGTATTACAATGTCGTTTAAGAATGATCGTGATCAGAAGTTTACTTTAATGGAAGAGAAATCTTCATGGGATTCTTCGGCGGTTTTGACGAATTATGTTGAGAAGAACTGGGGTGCGAGCTACTCGATTGCAAAAGGCCAAGGGCTAACAATCTATGTATCTGGTTCGAATGCTGCTTGGGTAAACGGCGGTGTGTTTTATGTGATTGAAGATGAATCTGGCTCGCTTAGTTCGAGTGACTTACACGATATTGCAGTCAGCCTCTAAATCTTTCTTGTGTTAAAATAGATATAAGAACTGTGGAGGTTTTATGATTGATTTTAAGTGCGATTATAAAAAATATTTTCCAGCAGATGCGTTAAGTAAGCGTATCGCTGCGATGCAACCGCTAGTGCAGAAGATAATTGACGATGATTTTGGTGGCTGGTTGCATCTTCCTTATGAGTATGACAAGGATGAGTTTGAGCGAATCAAGAAAGCTGCAGCGACGATAAATAGCGATTCCGATTATCTTGTTTGTATTGGTATTGGCGGCAGTTATTTGGGCCATCGCGCGATTATTGAGGCGCTTGGCGGTGAGCGTGGTCGCACAAAAATCATTTATGCAGGTAATAGTTTAAGCGCACGCGAGTTGGAATCCGCGATTGCGCGAATTGGTGATGCGGATTTCTCGGTGAATGTTATTTCAAAATCCGGCACGACGACTGAGCCGGCAGTCGCTTTTCGCACTTTCAAAAATCTATTAATTAAGAAGTATGGCGCCGAAGAAGCGGCGAAGCGTATTTATGCGACGACGGACGCAAATAAGGGCGCTTTGCATGATGAAGCATCCGAAAAAGGATACGAGAGCTTTGTGGTGCCAGATAATGTTGGCGGTCGCTATTCAGTTTTGACGGCGGTCGGTCTTTTACCAATGGCCGTTGCCGGCATCGATATCAAGAAAGTGATTGATGGTGCAGAGGAAGAGAGGCGCGCGCAGTCGGAAGAGGCGAATGGCGGTAAGGCGGCTCAATACGCGATTCTGCGTAATTTGATGCTTGAGAGAGGGTATGACATTGAAGTTTTGGCGAATTTCGAGCCAAGCTTTATGTATTTTAATGAATGGTGGAAACAGCTCTTCGGCGAGAGTGAAGGCAAAGATGGAAAAGGTATTTTTCCGGCTAGCGTGATATATTCGACCGATCTTCATTCGATGGGGCAATATATGCAGGAGGGACGACGGGCTTTGTTTGAAACCTTTGTTGAAATTAAGGATGATTATAAGGGTGTTTCTGTGCCGAAATCAGACGAAAACCTTGACGGCCTTCAATATCTCGAAGGGCGCGAATTAGATGAGATTTGTAAAATTGCGAATCAGGCAACGCGTGAAGCGCATGAAAATGGCGGTGTGCCAATTATGGAGGTAATCATGCCGTCTTTGAACGAAAAATCGATTGGTGCTCTAATTTATTTCTTTGAATTGTCTTGTGCGCTCAGTGCGTTGACGTTAGGAGTAAATCCGTTCAATCAACCAGGCGTGGAGGCTTACAAAACGCGTATGTTTGAACTATTGGGTAAACCGGGATACGATAAATAAAGATGTTTTGGAATTTTGTAAAAATCTTTCTTATTTCGATGGTGCCGTTGATTGAGTTGCGTGGCGCAATTCCGATTTCGCAGCTCTGGAAAATGCCGATTATTCCGTCGTATATCGTTTGTATTATTGGAAATATGCTGCCAGTACCGTTTATTTATTTGTTTGCGGCGAAATTCCTCGAATGGGGGAAAGATAAGAAACTGATTGGAAAATTCTGTTCTTGGTGTCTAAAGAAAGGCCATAAGGCGGGCAAGAAACTGTCTGCTAAAGCAGGCGAGAAAGGTGCTTTCATTGCATTAATGTTGTTTGTCGGGATTCCGATTCCTGGCACCGGCGCTTGGACTGGAACGCTTGCAGCGAGCTTTCTTGGTTTCGGTCTCAAGAAATCCGCGATTGCCGTGATGGCAGGTGTACTTCTTGCTGGGATTATTATGATGACTGCTAGCGCGTTAGGATTTTCGATGTTATGACGGCTCAAAAGAAGAAAAAGATCGTAAATAAGGTAAAAGGCAAGCCAAAAGGCCCAGCAAAAACCACTTTAGCGATGGCGGTAATTATTGCGCAGTTTATCGTGATAATTATATTAGCAGTTGCGCTCACGACGCCTCAAAAATGCACCGATAGTGGTAGTTTTGCAAATGGCGTCCAAAACGCATTGAAGTCGTCGAAGAAATCACTTCAGAAACGATATGGCGATATGCTTAATAGCGATCGCGTGATGGGTAAGAAAGACTCAAAGGCGAAGGTGATTATGTATGTCGATATGCAATGTCCGGCTTGCGCGCAGATGATGCCAATGTACCGACAGATTTATGAAAAATATAAAGATAAGGCAGCATTTACAGTCCGGTATTATGTGATCGACAGTCACGTGTATGCACGCCCAGCAGCAATTGCAGTTGAGGCTGCCGCTAAGCAAGGTTTCTACTGGGAAATGCTGAACGCGGTATTTGAATATCGTTCGAATTGGGCTTACGTAAACAATAATATTTTATTAACGGAACGTTTAGCTGGGGTGTTCGAGACTGCGAGTGGTGGCAAGGGAAATAAGGAAAAGTTTTTGAGTGATTTAAATGACGCATCATTGGCGAAAAAAGTTGATAACGACAACCAGATTGGACGTAAAGATAATATTACAGCAACGCCAACGATTGTAATCGGTGGCGAAGATATAGATTTTTCAGAGAGCGAGCTCGATATTGATGATTTGATGAGCCAAAAAATCGACAATCTATTGTAATATAGAAATATGGATGGACAAAAGGAAGTGTCGGTGCTAGCCGCCGGTAAAAAGAATAAGGAAACGAAAACTAAAGAGGAGAAAACTCAGGTTCCAAAAGAGAAGTCTGGGCGCTCGGTTGGACTAATCGTAACTTTAATTATTCTAGGCGTTGTGATTATAGCGCTCGCGGTAGTATTAACGATTATTTTGATTAATATCAATAGCAATTCCGACTCGGGTGGCAATAAAGATGATAATACGTCCGTAGTTGATAAAAAAGAAGATAAGAAGGATGACAAGAAAGATAGTGGCAACGATAATGCTGGTATCGAAAAAGGAAGCGCAGATAACGGCTATATTGGCGACCATGTACGCGGTAAGCGCGATTCGGAAGTGCTCGTAATTGAGTACGCAGATCCTCAGTGCCCTGGATGTGCAACTCTTATGCCGAAGATGGATTCTATCTATAAGAAGTATAAGGATAAGGTAGCGTTTATTTATCGTCACTATACGATTGCAGGACATCAAAATGCACGCTCTGCAGCAATTGCGGCTGAAGCGGCTGGTAAGCAGGGCTATTTCTGGGAGATGATTAGTGAACTCTTCGATGATCGCACTGGCTGGATAATGGAGACCAAGGAAGACAAGCTTGCCGATGTATATGCTAATATCTTTAAGGAAGCATCAAATAACAAGGGCAACGTTACCCAGTTTAAGAAGGACCTAAAAGATAGTAACCTTGGTAAGAAAGTAGATCACGATAAAACGCTTGGTACGAAAGATAATCTTTCTGCTACGCCAACTGTTATTGTGAATGGTGAGGAAGTAAACTTCTATAGCACCACTAATGTTCAGAAAGTAATCGAAGACGCTATCGAAGATGCATTGAATGGCAAGAGTGGTTCAAAGAAAACCACCGATGACGACGATGATGATGACGATTGGAATTGGGATGACGACGATGACGATGATGGCGACGACGATTGGGATTACAGTGGTAATGATGATGACGACGATGATTGGGGACGCGGTTACTAAAGAGCATTAAAAAATAGCCTCCATCATGGAGGCTATTTTTGTTGGTCTAGAGCGAGAACGGATTATTGAGGCCGAGAGTTGAATTTGCTTCAGCAATGCGCATGAGTTCATTGTATTTAGCGATGCGTTCGCTGCGACTGAGTGAGCCGGTCTTGATCTGGCCAGTGCCGAGACCGACGG
>JAFWLZ010000045.1 GCA_017510835.1 Candidatus Saccharimonadota bacterium | reverse complement strand
CCCATAAACCACTGATTCATACCACTGGAAGCGCTCTGTAATACAACTAGAAAATCTTTAAAAGTAGGCAGAGCAAAACAGAATAAAATGCTGATTATTAAGGTAATTTCTAGCACTTTCCTATCTTCGCAGATTTTCCGAAGAACTGGTGCCATCAAATACACCGCAAGAGTTAATAATAGATACCAAAGATGATAATTCCAGTTGCCGAATAGTCCCGCTAGGACTGCCCTCAAATCAGAGCCAGACAAGAAATACTCAATTATCGCATAAAAAGCTGCCCAAACTACAAAAATGATCGCTAGCCTAAGCGTATTCTTCTTCAAGAAATTCTTATAATCAAATGGCTTGCGCGGATTCAGAATCAAAGCGCCGGTCATCATCATAAAAATCGGAACAGAGAAGCGCAGAATACCATCTGTGACATAGACGAAATTATGCTGGGCCTCAGAAACAAGCGACATATTCCAAAAATCAGACTTTGGCAAAATATGTATCCAAATAATCGCAATTGGCAACAAAGCCCTAAACCAATCAAAATAGACTATGCGACGCTTCGCACTGCGCTCTGACACGACTATTAATAACCTCCACTTTTTTAAATTATTATAGCATAGAACAAAAACCGAACAGGGAAGTAAAAACTCAATCAGCACCCTACTCCGCCTGATTTTTATGGCTCGCTCCCCTGTCCTACCTCTGTTATTGCCCTATTCTACCCCCTGTTATGATCAGGTGTTTATACCTATTTCACCTCCGTTTCACCCCTTATCTACCCCTGTTAGAGCGCCAAAAGGCCGCTAGAAGCCCCAGAATCCGCCAGAATAGCAAAGATGCTAGTATATACAGAAATATAAGCAGAAGCACAATACAGCGCGAAATAAAGGGCATAGACGACAAATTGACGGCCGGGTGGCAGAAAATAAGCATAAACGAGACGGGTGTACAATCGTCTTTTCGCAATATTTCCAATGTCGCACAATGCATATTTTACGACTAACACATATACAGAACCAGACATATAAGCCAATCATCGGGCAGGACTAACGCATGCACTGCCGTAGCATATGCATTAGTCTTTTAATGTGTATTTCTATCTGTTCGCGCCAGCATCCATGATCGCCACCCAAAAATACTTGTCCCCCGGGAAAATCGGCCCGGGGGAGTGGCCGGAAGTGGTCCGGAAGTGCTCATTATTTGACAATTTGTTGGCCATTTATGGCCGCCACCCCTGTAAATTCACATATTATAACATATTTTTCCACAAGCTCACCAAATCCTCGCCGCCGTGAAATGTTGTTTTTTCCACAATTTTCACGGCCGTCTGTGAAATTTTTCTCACTCCCCTGCCCATTTGATTTTTTTCAATTTTGTTTTGAAATATGAATTTCTCCCCTCTCCCCCATTCTATGCCCACTATTTTTCGACCGAACAAAAACCGAACATTAGGGCACTACTAGGGGACTGCTACCCCTATTTAAAGTATGCTTTCCCCTCTACCCGTATATCGACATATTCAGGGGTCAAGCCCTTGCCATCCAGATAGCGCATCATCCGTTCCGCATCCTCAATCTGGACTGTGCTACCCCGTTCAATCGTCATCTTGTAATACTCTTTTCGTCCCACAAAGAACACCAATACTTCACGCGCCTTCTGGAATGGCAAAGTGACATGGTCTACTTTCAAATTCTTGTCCGCCGCATCCGCTTCGAGTCGCGCTACGAATACTTTTACACGCTTAGATATATTATCGCCAACATTTTCGTCTACAATCGCCACCGTCGGCTCCGTCGGATTACTTGCAACAATCTGTGCCTCACGCTCGGCAATCTTTTCATTAATATATTGCCCAATAAAAATGCTGAGACCTACAATCAAAACTAAAATCAAAAACACAATAATCGCGTTTTTTCGCTGCTGCTTTTTACGAACCGCAATATGTTCCAGGTTGCGCTTGCGTGCGTTATTCGTCGCACCCGCTATTGTTTTACCGACCCGATAATCTCGCTCATTTTTCCGTGGCTCGGCTTTAACGGGCTCAATAACCCGAGACCTCTTTTTATTCGAGGCCTTCTTCTCCGGTCGATAGTTTAAATCGCCGCCCCACTGTTTCATGATTATTTATCCTGTAAAACCTCGAGTCCAGGTAGCTTCTTACCAGAAAGCAATTCCAAACACGCTCCGCCACCCGTAGAAATCAAATTAAAAGTCAGCTCACCATTCGTCTTTAGAACTTTTTCGACGAAGCTTGTCGTATCACCGCCGCCGACAATTGTCATATCATGACTTTCGCCCATCGCACGCGCAACCGCCAAAGAGGCATGCGAATAGCGTTCATCTTCAACCATACCAAGCGTGCCGTTCCAAATAATCGTCTTCGACTCATTTATCATCTGAACAATCTTCTGCGTGCTGACTGGGCCAATATCAAGACGATTACCATTGCCATCACGTACAAAATCTTCCGCAACATAAACGTTCGGGCTTGCGTTCACATAACCATCAGCCGCAATCTTACCGCCAACCGCAATCTTATCCGCAATCGTTAAGAACTTATCAATAAGGGGCTGCTTATCGTCAACCTTTGCGCCGCCCACAATAATCAAAAGTGGGCGCTGCGGATTGCTCATCGCCGCCTCTAGGTTGGCGACTTCCTGCTCAACCAAGAAACCCGCCACTGCCGGCAATAGCCGCGCAATCGCATCCGTCGAAGCATGCGCACGATGAATGACCGCAAAGCCATCCTGTACAAATATTTCAGCACCGGTCGCCGCAATAATTGCTTTTGCGAAATCAACCGAATTTTTCTCTTCATCCGGCACGAAACGTAAATTTTCAAGCAACAATACGCCGCCATCAGGCAAAGCATCTACTGCCGCCTTTGCGTCTGGACCATAAATCATATCCGAAAAACGCACTACCTTGTCTGGTAGCAATTCTGCAAGTTTCTGCGCACACGGCGCCAATGATAATTCCGGCACAAAAGTACCTTCTGGGCGCCCCATATGCGAAATCAAAATCACTTTGCGCGCACCCTGATCAAGCACGTAGCGAATCGTAGAAAGGCTCGAGGAGATACGCATATCTTCCTGGATCGCGCCATCTTTCATCGGAACATTGTAATCGACCCGAATCAATACAGTCTTGCCAGAAACGTCGATATCTTGTACGCTCTTTTTTCTGAATTCTACCATTTTGCCCGAGACCTCCTACTTCTCTTCCCTAACTAAATCTTGCGAATCTGGATACTATTCGTGCCACCCTCTTCATCGCGCAAGCCAGATACCAAGACCACCTTCAAAGTGTCTTTGCCCTCTGACATCTTAAGATAGCCACTCGCCTTTAGTTCTTGCACTGCATCAAAGGCATAGTTTTCATCATATTCGCGCACGAAAGCAGAGTTTGCATAAGTAAGCGCAAGCTGCCCTGCTACGCGTGGCTCACTCGTGATCGAAACAATTGGCATATTTGGACGCTGTGCTGCAATTGCTGCTGCCGTTGCGCCAGACTTCGTTGCTGCAACAATCACGTCCGCCTTCACTGCATCCGCAATCTCTACGGCTGCATGAGAAATCGCATCATAATTCTTGTAGCTCCCTGTCGGCAAAGTATTAAGTGCCTGGATCTGAGTATGATTTTGTGTGTAAAGAATCACTTTCTTCATCTCTTTGATCGTGTCGATTGGATACTTACCGTTCGCCGTTTCATCCGAAAGCATCACCGCATCGGCGCCAAGAATTACCGCCGTAGCCACATCGGAAACCTCAGCACGAGTTGGCTCTGGATTTTCGACCATGCTTGCCATCATTTGAGTTGCAACGATACAAATCTTCGAATACTGACGACAGAATGCAATCAACTTGCGCTGAACAATCGGCACAACTTCTGCGCCAGCTTCAATTGCCATATCGCCACGTGCAATCATAATGCCGTCTGTAGCCTTCACGATTGCCTCTAGACCTTCGTCGGTCTCAACTGCTTTCTTCGTCTCGATCTTTGCAATAATCTTTGCCTTTGAGCCGTGTGAGGTCAAAATCGAACGCATCTTTTCGATATCCGCAGCACTCTGGACAAAGCTCATTGCAACGTAATCAAAATCGCGGCTTGCACCGAACTCGATATCCGCAAGATCCTTCTCAGTGAAGATGTCGCCGCCAAGATCAGTATCAGGAAGATTGACGCCCTTGCGGCTCATTACATAACCATCATTCTCAACCGTACATTTAATTGCAGTCTTACTGACGATTTCTTTTACGGTCGTGCGAATCTTGCCATCAAATAGAAAGATTGGTTCACCGACCTTCGCCTTCTCTGCCAAGTTGTACTGGACCGGCATCTTCTTACTGCCGTCATGCTCCTTAATCGCATAATCGAGGACGATTTCATCGCCGGCTTTCAAATCAAGATGATTGCCCTTCAACTCGCCAAGGCGAATCTTAGGACCCTGCAAATCTTGCACGATTGCCACCGATTTGCCACGCTCTGCAGCGTATTTGCGGATAATTTTAATCTGTTCGTCGCGTTCATCGTAAGTACCATGCGAGAAATTCAAACGAAAACCGTTCACGCCGGCGTAAACCATTTCCTTCAACTTCTCTTCTGCAAATACAGATGGACCGACAGTTGCTAATATTTTTGTTCTCTTGAAAAGTGTACTCATATCTTATATTTTACCATAAACAGAACAAAAAATCGCCCACTAAAATGGGCGATTTCTAAAACTAAAATGGTGATCACGGCGGGAGTCGAACCCGCGATTGCCTGGATGAAAACCAGGAGTCCTAACCACTAGACGACGTGACCGAACATTACTATTTTAACTTAAAATGCCTTCTTTTTCAAGCATCTTAATTCTCTTCCCTGTTATTATGACATAAAAACAAAAAAGTGCATAAAATATTGAACTTATGCTTCCTATATTTACGATTCGGTTTTACATTAAACGCATACTATTTTGCGCTAGCCAGCCTAGGCAAAATAGTCGCTCTTATAGTTCTCCGCGATGCATTATTCATCGATTTGTTTAGCAGTTCTTTTTCTTAATACTATCTCTTTTCCGTCGCGGAGAATTCTATGTTTGACAATCTATTTTTCCTTTGCAACCGAGATTATCGTATTTGCTAAGTTTTCCGCCGCATTATCTTTGACGAAGGCGCGCAAATTCTTCGATAATTCAGTGCAAAGTTTTTCATCCTTTAATAGCTTCTTGACGGCAGCAAGTAATTTTGTCGGATTCTGATGCATCTCCCCATCTTCAATCACAACAGCCGCTTTTGCCTTTTCGTAGGCACGTGCATTCTTCACCTGATGATATCCCGGTAAACGCTCATTTGGCACCATAATCACGACTTTCTCCATACTAGACAGCTCCGTCATTGTTGAGGCGCCAGCGCGACTTACGACAATATCTGCCGCGCCGAATAGCTTCCACATTTCGCTTGAGAATTTTACCATGCGGAAATTCGTCTTTAGCTTTCCATCTTCCCAAACTTCATATTCTTTCAAATCCATCATTT
>JAFWLZ010000044.1 GCA_017510835.1 Candidatus Saccharimonadota bacterium | reverse complement strand
CGCGCATTGCAGAAACTTTTTTCTCATCCATGTCTTATATTGTACCCCATTTACGCAAAACTGTTTCAATTCGCTCAGTAATTTGTTCAATTGAGCCAACCCCGTCAATCTTCTCTATTTTCAAGCCCTGTTTTTCTAGTATTTCGCTCATTGCAGCAATCGTTTGTTCAAAAATTCCCCACCGCTTTTCGATTGCATCCTTTTTATCATCCACGCGACCGCGCGCTTCAAGACGCTTCCAAAGCTCCTCTTTTGTAACGTTCAAAATAATTGCACCTTCAACATTTTCCAGATCACCATGCTCGACTAGCCACTCTGCCTGCCACACGTCACGCGGATAGCCATCAAGAATCGCATTTTGCTCAGCGTATTCCGCCGCCTTAATCGCATCGTGCATCATATTCACGACGAAGTTATCATCAACCAAACCGCCCTCTTTCATAATCTTGTCGAGCGCCGGATTTTTCTGATCACGCAAAAGCTGGCCAACCGATAGCCAACGCCAACCATATTTCTCAGCCAAAATTTGCCCTTGTAGGCTTTTGCCGCTTCCTGCTGGTCCGAATAAGATAAACATTTTCACCTCCTTTTTTATTTTCGCTAAAAATACCCCCAAATTATCAGGGGTATTCTTTACTTAAGGCCTAACTTCATGCGTTCGGCTTTTTCGGCTTTGCGCTTGTCGCGAAGAATCGCCTTGAGACGACGCTCACGCTTGGAGATTGGCTTGCTAAAACGCATGCTCTCCTTTGCTTCAGCCATCACGCCACTCTGAAGAACCTTACGATTGAAGCGACGAATAATATTCTCGTTTGCTTCGTTCTGGTCTTTTCTAGTTACTTTGATTGCCATACTGCGCTCTATTTTATCATATCTTCTCGATTACTTCAAGAGAAATTATCATTCCTTCGATTCGCACATTTCCGCCCCACTCATTCTTCGAAAGCGTAAACTGGACCTTCACCCTATCACCCGTCTCAACCGCCATCTGTTCTTCCGGCGCATAAAAACTCATCAGACGCATCTCATGAGCACCATCGGATACAGTCAACGAAAGATGTTTTTCTTTCAACACTCTTCGCCCGCTCACTCTACCAACGAATTCAAAGATTGGTTCCTCATTACCGAGACCAAACGGTTCGAGCTGGCAGATCTCATCATATAATTCCTCTGTTAGCTCGCCGAGATTCTCGACCGCAACATCGCTCTTTGAGCGCAAGAATCTCTCCTGATCCTTCAAATTAAGCGAAAGATAATACTTCGTCATCGCCTTCTTAAAATCGTCCAGTTTCTCCGCCGGGAAACTCAAGCCGCATGCTCCTGCATGGCCGCCACCAGATAGCTGAAGATTCTTCGGACAATGCTGCAATGCCTCCGCAAGCGAAAACTCGCCAAAACTTCGTCCCGACCCCTTGAGTATTCCTTTTTCGAGCGTCGTCAATGCAAAGGCCGGCCGCTTATAAATCTCTGTTAGGCGGCCCGCTACAATACCAACAATACCTTCGTGCCATTTACCCTTCGCCACGATAACCGGCTCATCGCCAAAGCTACCATCCACCTCTTTTACAGCCTTATCTTGCGCCTCGCGTCGCTCCTGGTTCAACTCCTCAAGCTCATCAGCCAGACGAATCGCCTCTGCACGCGAATCCGTCAACATCAAATCCAGTGCCACCTCAGCAGATTTCATTCGCCCTGCCGCATTAATGCGTGGCCCCAATTGAAATCCAATCCCATGCGTCGTTAGCTTCTCGAGATGACACTTTGCCTTCTTTGCCAGCTCCTGCACGCCCTTTCGACGTGTCTTACCGAGTACGATCATGCCGTAATAAACCATAATGCGATTCTCATCGCGCAACACCATCGAGTCGCAAACCGTCCCAAGCGCCACCATATCAAGTAGCCACTTCTCCTGACCATCACACTTTCCGCCATTTTTACGCATATTGAGCGCCCGCGCCAAAGTAAAAGCAACGCCTACCCCCGCCATATTCAAGCCGTACTTTTCATCCCTACGTTTCGGATTAATTACCGCCACTGCCTTCTCTGGAACTTTCGGAATCTCATGATGATCTGTCACGATCGTATCTACGCCCTGCTCACGTAATTTCTCAATCACCTCGCCCGAACCACTACCGCAGTCCACCGTGACCACCAGTGTCGCACCGCGCTTAATAATCTCCGCAATCGCCGGTTCGTTTAGACCATAACCATCCGTAAAACGATTCGGCAACATTATCTCGACATCACTACAGCCAAAGCCAGTCAACGCATTTTGACAAACCGTACTTGCCGTCACACCATCCGCATCATAGTCGCCGTAGATGATTATTTTCTCTCCCGCATCGCGCGCCTTCTCGATTCTGTCAACCGCCTTTGACATACCAAGCATCAAAAACGGATCAAAGAGACCATCATATTTTGGATGCAAAAAGCTTTTATCCAGCCCACGATCGGCCAGTAACTGCTTAAATATCCGTGTCATCCAATAATCTTATTCGGCGTCTTTTTTGCGTCGTCAGCCTGCTGGCTCTTAATTACAATACTCTGAAGTTCTTTCAAGATTGGGAACTGTTTATTTGTCTGATAAATGCTAGTGTTTCCCTTTTTTGTCGCCACCAAGAAGCCACCCTTAGTCATCCTGCGCAACTCGCGCTGAATATTGCCCGGATCCTCCTTGATAAGCTTCGACAAACCGCGTACGTGTGTCTTGAAATCTGGATATTTGGCAAAAACCACAATAATCTTACGCCGCACCCGACTTGTCACGAAAACGTCTAACATTTACCTCCTAGTTACTGTCTCTATTGTAGCCAATTGTTGTATAAAACACAACATTGACATTCATGAATTTAGTTGTCCCACTTCAAAGTGAATGGCTTATCCGCAGTGCCGTTACCGCCATTAATCTTCGTCGTGTGAGTAAGCGAGATCACTGGACGAACATAGAGACTAATCCCTGCGCTTCTTCCAATTACGCCCTCGTTGCTCCCCACGGTACTTACAATCCAGTTAAAACCACGACCAACACCATCTGGTGTCATCGTCCAGAATTCTCCGTTCGACTCAAATGGCTTGTCTTTTGTGACAGGAAATGCACCGCCAAGAATCGCCTCATCAGTAGTCAACAAACCAACCGGATACGTCAGTTTTCCGTTCCCAGTATTTCCTACAGTATATGAATCTACTTTTCTTGGGCAATCCACTATCGGCTTATTCCCTGTATTATGGTAATCTGGGCTCCTTGATTCAATGCCGAATTCTGAGCCATCCCAGTCGTACAATAAGTCCTCAGTCGTTAAGCCATAGAGCGTTCCTCTAGAAAAAGTTCTATCCCCACAATAAACCGTGTCTTCTATTCTCGATGCGACGCTCGTCATATTATCTCTGAACCAATTATCCACCACTGTTTTAATATCCGAATCCGCTCCATCACTGTTATTAAACACCTCTTGTTTTACGGTTTCGAGCGTGTCTCCGTTGCTCAGAGAGATAGCATAAACGGCGCCATTTTGGCCAATACTAGAGCCTCTAGAAGCAATAATATAATATACTGATTCACAAGTCGCCGAAGTCGTGCCGCAAGTGTAGTGATATCTCTTATCAACATCGTCTTCGTAGTCGTTCCACTTCGAAGTCGGATGAATGGTATTTACGAGAGTATATTGAGAACCGTTCCATTCAACATCATTTCCATAATAGTTGCCGTTCGCATATTGACCCGAAGAAGTCGTTAGTTGAGTTGTCGCATATGACGAATTGCTACCAGCTACATATCCTACATAGGCGGCATTTTGTTTCCCTTCATAAGCATTATATTCTGTCTCTGCTATACCAGTGGAATTTGCACTACACTTACCGTTTTCATCCGGAGCACCGCTATAAATCATTTTTGTACCACCCGTGTCAGTAGTACGCAAAATCTGCCAACAAATATCATTAAAGATTACGAAGTTATTTTTTACTGCACCGCGATAGAAATATACCGGATATTCGTCGCCTGCATGCTCAGCGTATGTGTAAATTCCTTTTTCTTTTGTATTCTCATTGGCACCTGTTTTGTAATCAATTCCCGCATCCGAGCCATTAGTACGATCCGCAATATAATCATACAAATACTCCGAGAATACCTCTGGCGTATAAGACCAGCCAGCTACGGTTGACGGTTCAGTCGTAGCCTGAATCGTTATATAGACATGATAAGTAGCGTCCATGTAATCGCTTTCGCCCGATTCACACTCTTTACCGGTAGCAGTCATCGTACATTCATACTCTTCGGTCTCCTCGAAATCACAATCAAATACGACTGACTTCATAAAATCGTCTGTCATGCCACCATTTGGTACTTCATATTTGTAGTAATACCAGCCGTCCTGGTTTAGAATCCATAGTTCTTCATTTTGAAAGTTAATCTTTGTTAGACTCTTGCCATCCTTCTCCTTCGGCAACTCAGTCTCGTGATCGGTGCTCGTACTGTTTTTGCGCTTCCAGTAATCCTCATACTTCACGCGCACTGCACGAGTGTAGCCGCTACCGTTTTCGTAATGGACACTTTTCAGAGTCTCCTCTTGGCAGGCCCAGTTCTGCGGAGAATCAAAGACCTCAATAAAGCTCTCGTCATCTGTCGAACCGAGATGAAATAGATTATCAAAGAATTGTCGATTTCTATTATAGGCAATCACGCCGCCAATCAAGACCAACACGCCCACCGCCGAAACGGCAAGAATTGTGCGCTTTTTCTTCGCAGCTTTATCCTGCTTTTTCATTACTACCTCCAAAATGCTACTGCTAACATTATAGCAAGCAAAACCCAAAATAGACAACATTTCGCGATATAATATTTTTATGAATTATTATCTGATAGCGCCCGCAAAATCCTTCCATCAGAGCGAAAATTTATTGACCTATGAATCGGAAGAAAATCTTCAGCCCGGCCAAATCGTCGAAATACCACTTGGCAAGCAAAGTACTATCGGTGTTATCGTCAAAAAAGTAGCAAAACCGGACTTCGCTACGAAAGCTATTCCTAGCGTACTCTACGAAACGCCTCTTCCTAGCCATCTCGTCAAAGCCATGCTTTGGCTAACAGATTATTATCGCTGTCCTCTCTCGAGTGTCGTCCAAGCAATTCTGCCTCGTGGCATCACTAAAAAGCGCCGTAGCACCCCTGAAACGCTCAAGAACAAGCTTTATTCTTCAGAGAGCCAAAACCCACTATCTAAAGCCCAAAAACGCGCTATCGACGAAATTGAAGCCAACCCTGCCAATACCGTACTTCTTCACGGTATCACTGGCTCCGGTAAAACTAACATCTATATCGAACTTGCAAAACGCCAACTAAATAGTGGCAAATCCGTCATTTTACTCGTCCCGGAAATCGCCCGCACCTCGCAGCTCGTTCAGAATTTCCAGCAGCATTTCCAAGATGTTATCCTTCTTCACTCTGAACAGACCGAAGCTGCACGCCACCTCCTCTGGCAAAAAGCCCTCGAAGCCGAAAAACCTCAGATTATCATCGGGCCACGCAGTGCCCTCTTCGCCCCCGTCAAAAAACTCGGACTAATCATTATCGATGAAGCTCACGAACCAAGCTATCATCAAGACCAAAATCCAAAATACTCTGCTCTCCGCCTTGCTAGCCAGATGAGTAAAACGATTCTTGGCACCGCCACCCCACTCATCGCCGACTATTATATCTGCAAACAGCACAATGCGGTCGTCGAACTCGACGAACTTGCTATCAAAAGCGACAAAACCGCCACGATTAAACTAATTGATTTTAAAGATCGCAGTAATTTTACGCGCAACCGCCTCATTAGCACCCCACTCATCGATTCCATCCAGCAATCACTCGACAACCATCAGCAGGCGCTCATCTTCCATAACCGCCGCGGCTCCGCACCGCTTACAATTTGCGATCATTGCGGCTGGCAAGCCCTTTGCGAGCACTGCCTTCTACCCCTGGTCCTTCATGCCGATAAGTTCCAACTCCGCTGTCATACCTGCGGTCGCAATTACCCTGTCCCGACTGCTTGCCCAGATTGTAACAACGCCACTATCCATCACAAAGGTTTCGGCACGAAACTAATCGAGGAGGAACTCGCCAGATTATTCCCGCACGCCAAAATCGGACGCTTCGACGCCGACACCGCCACCGATAAGCAACTCGACAAAGTCTATACAGAGGTCAAAAATGGCGCCTACGATATTCTCGTCGGTACCCAAATCCTCGCTAAAGGCTTCGATTTTCCAAATCTCAGTACTCTCGGCGTCGTCCAGGCTGATGCCGGCCTCAATCTCCCGGATTTTTCCGCTGAAGAGCGTAGTTATCAATTAATTACTCAGGTCATTGGACGTGCCAATCGCGGACACCAAGACAGTCGCATTTTTATTCAAACCTTCCGCCCAGAACAAGAGATTATCGACTATGCCAGCCGCGCCGATTATGCTAGCCTTTACAAATATTTGCTCAGCAAACGCCAGATAGCAAAACTCCCACCATACACATTTTTGCTCAAACTTTCGCTCTGCTACAAAACCGAAAAAGCCACCGTCCAGAATGCCCAAAAATTGTTCAAAAAAATTAATCAAATCATCCGAACAGATGAGCTGAAGCAAATTTTTATTACACCGCCAATGCCTGCCTTCCATGAGCGCGAACGCGCCGGCTATACTTGGCAAATCGTAGTCAAAGCAAAATCCCGCAAGGATCTCGTTAAGATTTTTGACCAGCTCGACAAGACGAGCTATCTCCATTACGACTTCGACCCCTATACTTTACTTTAAGATTATGCTAAAATAACAGATAATATGAAGATTGTTACAACCCCAGATCCACGTTTGCGCGAGAAGTGCAAAAAGGTCAACCACGTTGACGATGAAATTCGCGAGATGGTCGAGAATATGATTCAGAGTAGTCTCGATTGGGAGAAAGAGCACGAATTCGAAATTAGTGCTGCTCTTGCCGCCCCGCAGCTCGGCTACGATCGCCGTATCATTATTGTGCGCGAAGACACCGAGAATAAAGACAATGCTACCTTTATCCCTCTTCTCAACCCAGAAGTCATCAAGACCGAAGGTAAAACTCTCTATGATTATGAGGGTTGTCTCTCTGTACCGAACTATTACGGCAAAGTTCCCCGCCCAGCAAAGGCTCGCATCAAGGCTCAGACTATCGACGGTCAAGATGTGCGTATCAAAGCCGACGGCTTTCTCGCCCGCACCCTCCTTCATGAGATTGATCACTTAAACGGCATCTTATTCATCGACCATATCAAAGACCAGAAGGACGCTTTCTATCGCCTTAATGACAAGGGCGACCTCGTACCAGTTGACTACGATAAAGAAATCGCCAATAACAAGGACCTCTTCCCGGATGAAGAAGATTAAGCTCATCTTCTTCGGTAACGAGCAGCTTGCTCAAGGCATCAAGGCGCGCCCGATTATTTTCGATACACTTCAGAATTCCGATCAGTTCGAAATCTGCGCCCTCCTCCTTACTAATCCAAACCATCGCAAGCCATATCCGATCGAAAAGGCTGCTAAAAACGCCAATATCCCTGTCTACTTCAGTAAGAATAACGACGAAATCATGTCGATTATCGAGCAGTACCACGCCGACGTCGGCGTACTCGCCTCCTATGGCAAGATCGTACCAGAGCGAATCATCAATGCTTTCCCAGGCGGTATTATTAATATCCATCCGTCACTTCTCCCGAAATACCGCGGCACTACCCCTATTGAATCCGCTCTATTAAACGGCGATAAAGAAACTGGTGTATCTGTTATGCGCCTCGCAAAAGCAATGGATGCTGGCAATATTCTCGCCCAAAAGACCGTCAAAATTGCCGATGACACCACGAAACAAGATCTCTACGAATCCCTTGCGCAGCTCGGCGGCAACGCTCTCGTCGATGTTTTGCCTGGAGTCGTGGCCGGAAATGCCTCTGAGACCGCACAGGACGAAGCACAAGCGTCTTTCACGACTCAACTCGATAAGTCGCAGTCTCAGCTCCAACCAAGCCTTAAAACGGCCGAGACGCTCTCAAACGAAGTACGCGCTTTTGCTGGTTTTCCAAAATCCAAGCTTGAATTACTCGGCGTCCCTTGCGTTATCACCTGGGCTCACGTCGCCGATTCCCCTGTTACCGAGCTCGATCAAAAATGCCAAGATGGCAAATATCTTGTCATTGATCGTCTTATTCCAGAGAACTCCAAAGAAATGGACGCGAAAAGCTTCCTCAACGGACATAAAAAATAACCCCTGTTATCGGGGTTATTTTTATTAAGCGTTTGCTAAAATCTGATCTTTGTTTTTAGTGATTTCTTCGCGAATCTCGTTCATCGACTCGTCAATTAGCTGCTGATACTGTGGGCAATTACGATTTAGCCAAACAGCGGTAATGAAATCGTTTTCTACCTCCGCGCTATCGCCGCCAGCTGCCTGTACCAACTTCTGGTAGACTTCATTATTCTTGTAGTCGCCAGCAGCTGCTAGCCACTTTTGCATCATTTCTTGATCATTATCAATAATCTTTTCAAACTCATCAAGCTGAGCCTCATTGAGATTATTGCTCATTTTTTCGCCGATCCGAATTTCTAGCTGGTCCTGAGCATATTGCATGAAACCACTCTTCTGATCAGCCGGCAGCCCACCGAGCCCAACGCTCTCGAGAAAACTGTCATCGATGTTATACATAGCGTTTTTCTCCTATTTCCCCCATTGTACCACAAAATGCCTATGCTTACGCAATTTTCTTTTTCTTGTATTCGCGAATAAAGAATTTTATATGATCACCGATCTCGAGCTGAATCTTTTTCGTAGTCTTTAGCGACATGCCGCCAAGCTCACCTTCCGCGAGCGAAGGAACATCGACTTTACCTTCCTGAACATTAACAACCTCAACTTCGCCGAGCAGTTCTTTCTTACGGTAAGCTCTACCAAGCATGCCAGCCGCCACACGACCGCTCTTTACTGTACCGCCAGCGATAATCTCGGTCTTCTCGGTGCGGAACACGCCTTTCACCTCGAGCTCACCGGTCTCAGTTTCAATCATCTCGGCATCAAGCATCTCTTCCATCTCATGCTTCGCATCATCGAGAAGTTCATAAATCACACGATAAACACGAACCGGCACACCATTGCGCTCTGCCATCTTCGCAATCGCATTCGGCACTGTCACGTTAAAGCCGTAGATAATCGTCTTGCCTCCAGAGGCCATATAGACATCATTCTCCGATACCGCGCCTACGCCAGTCGAGACGATATTAAGCGTAATCTCGCCTTGCGTATCAATTAAACGCAAAGAATCGACAACAGAGGTAACCGAACCCTGAACGTCACCTTTTACGATGACATTTAATGTCTTCGTGTTATCTGCAGTATTCATCATACGAAGAAGATCCGTAGAGGTGACATTTGTATTCGCCGATTCATTTGCCTCTGCTTGCGCATTAAGAAGCGCCATGCGACGTGCCGTTTTCTCGTCTTCGACCTCTTCAAACTTATCACCGAAGTTCGGGAGTTCCTTGAACCCCGTAATCACAACAGGAGTAGATGGGAGCGCCTTACCCTTTGGTTTGCCCTTCCAGTCAAGCATCGTACGCACCTTTGCATAAGTCTTGCCAGCAACGATAAATTCGCCAACCTTCAACTCGCCACCGGTCACCAAGAGATTCACTACTGAACCCTTACCGACCTCCATATGGCTCTCAATTACAAGACCTTCGGCCGGAATCTTCACGTCCGCCTTAAGTTCATCGATATCCGCAGTGAGAAGAATCATATCGAGCAACTTCTCGAGATTCTCGCCAGTTTTCGCTGAAATCGGCACCATAATCGTGTCGCCGCCCCACTCCTCTGGATTAAGATTAAAATCGGTCGCAAGCTGCGCTTTTGTACGCTCGATATTTGCACCCTCTTTATCAATCTTGTTAATTGCGACGATAATCTTTGCGTTTGCTGCCTCGGCAAACTTAATCGCCTCTGCAGTCTGTGGCTTCACACCATCGTCTGCCGCAACGACAATCACCACGATATCTGTTAGCATTGCGCCGTGCTGGCGAATTGCCGCGAAAGCTTCGTGACCAGGCGTATCAAGAAAAGTAATCTTGCGATCCTTATACTCCATCTGATAAGCCGAGATGTGCTGCGTGATACCGCCCGCTTCGCCTTCAACAGTCTTCTTCTTGAGAAGCGTATCGAGCAAAGTCGTTTTACCATGGTCAACGTGACCCATTACTGCCACCACCGGTGGACGAAGCTTCGCGTCCTTGCTTAGCTCACGCTTTGCACCCGGAAGCTTCGCCGAATTCTCTTTACGCTCAAAGCGCACGTTCTCAAAGCCCAATTCCTCAGTCATAATCTGCGCCGTCTCAACGTCGAGGCGCTGATTAATCGTGGCCATAATACCATTTTTGAAAAGCTCACCAATCAAGTGCGTCACCGACACGCCCAATGCGTTTGCTAGCTCATCTACCGTAATCGAGCCAGAAACTTGTATTACTTTTTCTTCCACTTTTCTAGCTCCTTTCGCTTAAAAGTTAATAAAAAATCTGCCCCACAAAAATACTTCTTTTATTCTATCATAAATGCCCGAAAAACGCTAATCCTCTATTCCGCCCGCAGCCTAGAACCATGTATTCTTACCTGACAAAAGTATACTTGTCCAACCCGTCCAACCCAGTTAACCCGTTTAAACGAGGATACTTTTGTGATTCATAGATAGTCATACTAATCGCCGCTAGTTGCCTTAAAAACTACCCGACGGACATCATTGCTACTAGCAATAATATCTTCCTCAAACGCTTGAACTAATTCCCCGTCGATTAAATCAACGATGAGTCTGCGTTTCTTATGCGCCGAAACAGATTCATCCTTTGTCTCAACAAGAATCTCCAATAACTCAATGTCAGAACTTCTCATATTATCAATATCCATATAAGCCGGAATACTCTTGCCGCTTTCTTTAAGCCGGGAAACTAAACTATTCACCTTCGCGTTTCTTTCCTGCCCACAGAGCTCATCAAATCTATCAACAACAACCGCGTAATCTAAAAAATCCGCACTGCAATAAGTATGCAGAATTCTACAACTCGCCTCGAGGCTAAAAATTTCCGTCTTTCTTTTAACCTTTCGGCCACCTTCGTTCCTTATAAGCCCAAGTTCATCTCTATATTCTCTGGCTATTTTTGACAAATCCAAAACGACAAACGCCTTCTTCACATGCATCAAAAATGATTGTCTCGTCGAGCAAGTTAACCACATTAAAACCCTCCGCGAAAACCATAACTCAATCTGATTGAAATCATATTTTTTCATACTTTTCATTATCGGCACAGGCAATAATACGGCAAGCATAAGGACAACAAAAAGCTACGCCATAACAGCGTAGCTCTCTGCAAAGGTCAACAGTGATTATTTCTCAGAAAAGCTGAGCGAAATCTTGCGGCCTTCTTTGTCGATGTCGAGAACCTTGAATTCCTTGCGCTCGTTAAGAGTGAAGATCTTCTCTGGATCTACATCGCTACCCTCGCCGAGCTCGGATACGTGAACCAAAGCTTCGACAGCTGGTGAAATCTGAACGAATGCACCAAATGGGGTGATACGAGTAATCGTACCCTCAACTTTGTCGCCCTTCTTGAAGTTTGCAATCTCAGAGAGCCATGGGTCCTCTTGAAGCTGCTTCATAGAGAGGCTGAGGCGATCCTTATCGATAGCGATAATCTTTGCCTCGACCGTTTCGCCAACCTTAACATAGTCAGCAGGGTTGTTTACACGCTCCCAAGAAATCTCGGAAATGTGAACGAGACCTTCAATACCGTCAACATTGACGAAGATACCGAAGTCTACAACACCGGTCACTACACCCTTTACGACGTCACCGACAGCGAGCTTTGAGAAGCGCTCTGCGAGACCATCCTTGATAGCTTCCTTCCCAGAGAGAATAAGCTTGTTTGTCTTGCGATCAGCATCGAGGATGCGAACGCGAATCGACTTACCAACGAGACCGTTGAGGCGCTGAAGGATTTCATCCTTATCAGAGCCACCGACACGTGGGTAATGTTCTGCCGAAAGCTGAGAGACTGGCAAGAAGCCGCGAATCCCTTCATATTCGACCAATAGACCACCGCGGTTCGCATCGTAAGGTTGAACCTCGATAATCTCACCTGCCTCGAGCTTAGCTGCGATTTCGTCTCAGCCTTTCTCTTTGACAGCTTTGCGAAGGCTAAGAAGAACCATACCGTCTTCCATCTCGGTATCTACAACAGATGCAGAAACCACATCACCTTCTTTT
>JAFWLZ010000043.1 GCA_017510835.1 Candidatus Saccharimonadota bacterium | reverse complement strand
TTTTGTAAGTAAAAAATAAGGAGAAAAAATGAATATCTACAAAAGAGTTCAATTTAAAAAACGCGAAATCCTCCAGCTCCAGAAAGATTACGAGGATTATGTCTGGGCGGCCATAGACCCAAGTAAATGCATCATTTCACTTGGCGACGACTATCTTGCTGATTTGCGTGATGTTTTGCTGGTTCATCATAGCCGTCCAGAAAACATCTTTGGTATCGGTTTCGATTTAAGTACTGGAGAAATCGATTACATTGACCCGATTAATCGTCGCAATCCTTCTGTTGACGCGAGCGGAGAGCTTTCTCCGGAAGATAAAGAGAATATAGAGTACGCTTTGCGCTACTTCTTTGAAAAACTACCGGCATATCGAGAGGCGTAGTATAGAATTTGATGTCGTCAGATGATAGAATAAAGGTATTAATAGGAGGTATTACCAATGGCCAAAAAGAGTCAGAAAGAGGCGGGCAGCGACAAGGCAGAAACAAAAAACGATTCAGGCAAAAAACAAGCACTAGATCTAGCGCTATCTCAAATTACGAAGCAATTTGGCGATGGGTCGATTATGAAGCTTGGCGATCAGTCGAAGATTGACGTCGAGTTATTCTCTTCCGGTTCGCTTGCACTAGATTTAGCGCTCGGTGGCGGCTATCCAAAAGGTCGTATTATTGAGATTTACGGTCCGGAATCATCCGGTAAGACCACCTTGGCTCTCCATGCTATTTCCGAGATTCAGAAGCAGGGCGGCCAAGCTGCTTTTATCGATGCTGAGCACGCGCTTGATCCGGCCTATGCTCGCAAGATTGGCGTAAATACTGGCGATTTGCTCATTTCTCAGCCAGATAACGGTGAACAGGCGCTCGAAATATGCGAGACGCTCGTTCGTTCCGGCGCAGTTGACCTTATTGTCGTTGACTCTGTCGCGGCGCTTGTGCCACAAGCTGAAATTGATGGCGATATGGGCGACGCTCAGATGGGTCTTCAGGCTCGTCTTATGTCTCAAGCGATGCGCAAGCTTACCGGCATCATTAGTAAGACCAAGGCTACAGTCATCTTTATTAATCAGATCCGCATGAAGATTGGCGTAATGTTTGGCAATCCAGAGACAACTACCGGTGGTAATGCACTCAAGTTCTACGCTTCTGTTCGTATCGATATTCGCCGTATCGGCCAGATTAAGTCTGGTGACGATATTTCGGGCAACCGCACAAAAATTAAGGTGGTTAAAAATAAGATTGCTGCCCCATTCCGCACGGCCGAGTTCGACATTATGTATAACGAAGGTATCAGCAAGACCGGCGATGTACTTGATCTTGCCGTAAGCCATAATATTCTTGAGAAGTCCGGCGCCTTTATTAAATATAACGGCGAGACGCTTGGTCAGGGTCGTGAAGCTGTAAAGAATCTCTTCAAGGAAAAACCGGAACTCATGGCGGAAATCGAAGCAAAGGTTCGTGAAGCTGCCAAAAACGACGAGTAAAAATGCTCGAAACGCATACGATTTTTGATGACGCTACTGGCTCTAAAAAGCCGGTAGCTCATCGTGTAACGGATATAAGGGAAGCTGTTCGCGATAAAAACCGCGTCAATATCTACATTGACGATAAGTATTTTTGTTCGCTAGATATTGCCCAGGTCGTTGATTTACATTTGAAAATTGGGCGGGAACTAGACGAAGAAAAACTCAGCGAGCTTAAAAAAGCGTCTGATTTCGGCAAATTTTATGCTCGAGCGCTAGAGTATGCCTTAATGCGTCCGCGTTCAGCTAAAGAAATAAGAGACTACCTGAAGCGCAAAACTTTAGATCGAAAAGTGCGCGTAAAAAATCAAAAGACCGGCGAATATCAGACTAAGGTAAAAACCGGCTATGACGCATCTTTAATTGAGCCTGTTTTTAAGCGCCTAGAAGAGCGTGGTTATATCGACGAC
Organism: Candidatus Saccharimonadota bacterium; assembly: GCA_017510835.1. GTDB lineage: Bacteria > Patescibacteriota > Saccharimonadia > Saccharimonadales > Saccharimonadaceae > UBA2834. The sequence continues at coordinate 10,544 of JAFWLZ010000043.1, read as the reverse complement.
TATCGTTTTGCTAGTTTATGGCTCGAGAATCGTAATGTGAGCAAGGGTACTAGTATTAAAAAACTCCGTCTTGAGCTTCAGCAGAAAGGCATTTCCGCGCAAGTTATAGATGAGGTGTTAGCCGATACTTCACGCGATGATCGCGCCGAGCTGCGTAAAGTCATTGTGCGTAAGGCCAAAAAATACCCTGACGAGCAGAAATTAATTCAATATCTTTTGCGTCAGGGATTTAATTATTCAGATATATCAGATGAGCTCTCTACGGAGTCTTCGTCGGTATAAGCTGGTTTTCGGAATGGATTCGTGAAATTCGGGACGAATTCTTCCTCCTCTTTTTTCTTTTTCTCCTTTGGCACCTTAATCTGTGCCTTATCGTGCTTGATGGTTACTTTGAAATCGTCAATTTCGACAATCTGTGAGCGGTTAATTGTCAACTCTGGATCAATGAGCGAAGACATGAATTGTCGTTGGACGATTAGCTGATAAATCATAAACGTACTTGAATCAAGTGTATAATCGGAAACCTTTCCTATTTTCTTGCCGTCCTGTGTGACGACTTTTAGACCAACCAAATTAAAGCGAAGATCCATCACTTCATCGAAATGAACAACATCTCCTCGTTCAACGAAACGGTCAGTTGAATCGACGATAAAGCCGGCATCGCTCACTTCGCGAACATCGTCCGAGCTGAGGATATCGCCAACTTCCGGATCTTTTTTTACGAGAGGGCCATCTAGCGTATAAGCAATAATTCGTAAATCTTCTGGATCAATTACGGCTTCTTTTGTATTTGCGATTATGCCACCAACATGAAGGCTCACGACTGGCATGCCTAGCATTTTTGACCCGACTAACAACATACTTTTATTGTAGCATAAGCGTTGTCCTAGAGTATAATTTTAACTAATGAAAATCTTGGCAGTCTCTGGCGGCATTGATTCCGTCGTAATGCTTGATTATCTCGCGCATAGTAGCGACGAGTCGCTTTTTGTTGCGCATTTTGATCACGGCATTCGATCAAATTCGCACGAAGATGCCGAATTTGTTGAGAGGCTAGCGAAAGAATATAAGCTCCCTTTTGAATGCGGTCACGCCAAGCTTGGGGCGGATTGCAGTGAAGCGGCCGCACGAGAAGCGCGCTATCGTTTTCTTTTTGATTTAGCGAAAAAGCATTCTGCATCAATTTGTGTCGCCCATCATGCCGAAGATATTATCGAGTCGATCGTTATTAATCTTTTGCGCGGTACTGGCTGGCGCGGCCTTACTCCTATGCAAAATCCAGAAATAGAACGCCCGCTCCAAAACTGGCGAAAAACTGAAATCTATTGCTACGCTACAGACCATAACCTAAGCTTTCGACAGGATCCAACCAATATTGAAGACACATATCTTCGCAATCGCGTACGCGAAAAACTTCGCGACTTCCCCGAGTTAAGCAAACAAAAAATGCTTAAACTATATACTTCCCAGTGTTCGCTGAAAAAGGAGATAGACGATATCCTTTCGACTATTCCGAAACAGACTCGTTACGATAAAGACTTCGCAAAAGACCAAGAAGTATTGCGCTATATTCTGAATCTTCACGACATTCATTTGACGCGCCCGCAACTAAAAAATTGCCAAGACGCTATTTCGCAACTATCTCCTGGAAAACTCCATAGTTTAGATGCTAACCATTTCATTAAAGTCAATAAGTATTCTTTTGAGCTAGTCTAAGGGGCTCACCACTTGGTTTTTAGGGGCAAAAATGCTATAATAGAAGGGCATGAAAATGCGTAGAATGAGAGGGAATCTCTCTCTGTTAGTACTAGGATTTTTGGTTATCGGCTTACTTTTTGCTGTTATTTTACACCACTTTTCTTTAAACGTTTTTGCGACTACGGCCGAAAATCCATCCGAAAAACAAGAATCCCCTGACGGTACGCATTTTATTTCCTTCTTTGATGGCGACGAACGTACGAACGTTCGTAGCGACGCTCCAACTGTCCGCGATGCTTTAGTTCGCGCGAATATTACGCTTGGTGAGGGAGATATTGTTGAGCCTGCCCTTGATGAGCCTGTCACGTCTGAAGATTTCAATATTAATATCTATCGTGCCCGCGATCTTATTGTGCTTGATGGGCATCATTGTATACATACTAAGACTGCTAGTACTAATCCGGATGACATTGTTTCGGATGCTGGAGTGAAGCTTCTTGAGGCGGATAAAGTCGAATTAGTTCCCTACAATAATCTCCTTGAAAGTGGTAGCATTGTTGCTTACCGTGTCGCTCGCGCTAAAGTTGTCCATTTGAACTACTACGGGCAGAAGATTGACAAACGTACGCAAGCCGCAACTGTTGCTGACTTCCTTAAGGAACAGGAAATCGATACCAACACTGAGAAAAACTGGGTTTCTGTTCCACTTAATACGAAGATTACCGACCAGATTAGTTTTGCAATTCAGCCACAAGGGAAGCAGACGATTACGGTTAACGAAGAGGTCCCATTCGGAGAGACTGTTACTCAAGATTATGATCTCGCCTACGGTGAGCGTCAGGTTACGAAGGCAGGCGAAAAGGGCGAAAAATCCGTTACCTATGAAGTGGATATGAAAGATGGTGTTGAGTTGTCTCGCGTTCAATTGTCTGAGATTATTACGAAGCAACCAGTTACGCAGGAAGTTCGAGTTGGTATGAAGATTTCCCTTCCATCTGGCTCGCACGAGGATTGGATGGCTGCTGCTGGTATTTCGTCTAGCGACTACGGCTACGTGAATTACATTATTTCGCACGAATCTGGTTGGCGCACGAATGCGTCGAATGGTAGGTATTTCGGCTTATATCAGACAAAGAAATCTACACTTGAAAGTGCCTGTGGTGCAAACTGGGCAAATGACCCGGTCTGTCAGCTTCGCTCTGCTACAAGCTATGCGACTTCTCGCTACGGTAGCTGGGCAGGTGCTTATAATCGTTGGCGCGCTCAAGGTTGGTGGTAGGGAATGAAAAACCGCAAATCTCTCGGTCAGCATTGGCTAAAAGATCGCGATATATTGATGGATATTGCCGATCATGCCTCGGCTGACGATACTGAAGTAGTTGTCGAAATTGGCCCAGGTCTAGGCACGCTAACTTCGGCGCTATTCCAATTTTTCGAGAAGGTAATTGCTGTCGAGCTTGACGATCGTCTAGCCGAAAATCTTCCGAAGTCCTTTCCTGGCAAGAATCTTGAAGTAGTACACAAAGACGTCCTGAGTCTCGACCTTAATGAGCTAGATTTGCCTGAAAAATATGTTGTCGCAGGGAATATTCCATACTACATTACTTCTCCGATTATTCAGAAATTTCTTCATACCGAACATCGTCCAGAGAAAATCGTCTTATTAATCCAAAAAGAGGTCGCCGAACGCCTTGCTGCTCGCGCGGGAGATTATTCAATCCTTGGTCTTTCTGCTCAAATATATTCAAACGTCACACTTGGCCCGGTTGTAAAACGCGATTTCTTCACGCCGCCACCGAAAGTAGATAGTCAAGTCGTAATTTTAGAACCACTCGCTCAGCCTCGCGCGAGCGAGACTACGATGTCGCTTATTAAGCTTGGTTTTATCGCTCCGCGCAAAAAACTCGTTGCGAATCTCGCGGTTGGTTTGAAGATTCCGAAAGAGCGGATTTTGCAATTCCTTACCGAAAATGGCATATCCGAAAATGCTCGCCCTGCTGATCTTACTATTGAGCAGTGGGCTAACCTTGAAAAATCTATCAAAAACTGATACGATAAGCGTAAGCGTTATAAAACACTTTAAACAAGGGACATTTTATGGATTCAAGCGACAACAATCAGGCCCCGCTCAATAACGACGCCGGCGCAACTTCTTTCGCGCCAGATTTCGATATGAGTGCCGTCAATGAAGCTGTTGCTGCGGGTGGCGAAGCCGATACTCCTGCAGCTACTGATACGAATATTACTCCGGCTACGGACCAGGCAGCTGATCCTGCTATCGGCGCTACCGATTCTCCAGCAGAAGAGACGACGCCTGCGCCAGAAACGGCTACTTTCGTCGATGGCGATCTGGCGGATGAGCCAGCACCAGCAGAAGAAGCGCCAGCAGATCCAGTTGCGGATATGGCTACCGATCCATCTGCTGATCCTATTGCGGCTACTCCGTTCGCGGACACCCCGACTGACCCAGTAACTCCGGGGCCAACTTCGACTGATCCAATAGCCCCAGAGGCAGCTCCTACTGATCCGCTTGCGACTGAACCGGCTCCAGCAGTGGATGCTACCCCTGTCGAGCCAGCACCAGCTGCAGAACCGCAAACGATTGCTGATCTAGCAAATGCCGCTCCAGCTCCAGCCCCAGAGGCAGCTCCGTCAACTCAACCGGCACCAGCTCAAGAAGCAGCTCCAGCCAAAAAATCTAAAACCCCTACCTATATCCTTATCGGTCTTGCAATTCTTGCTGTTGTTTCAGTAGTAATTGCTCTGATTGTTTCGCTAGGTAATTAGAAGAATTTTATTCCGGTAAATGGGAAGATTCTCATCACTGCCGGACCAATTACGCGGCAAAATGGAATTGTCCCTAAACCATTCCGCGAATCATAGGAATTTGATCCTTCGCGGTTGTCGCCAGATACGAAAAGCTCACCTTCCGGCACAATGACATTTACGCTACCGGAAGTCTCGCTTTTTGGTCCTTCGGTGTCAGATTTTCGAGTTTTATCATCTGGATGAAAGCCATCTGGGTTTTCGTCGTTATACACTGTCAAAACACCATCCTCGACTGTCACGCGTTCGCCAGGGAATGCAATGACGCGTTTGATAATATATTGGTCTTTTACGTCGGTCAGAGCATCGCAATTCGTTATAGCGGTATTCCCGCCATTTGCAAAGACAATCACTTGCCCGCGTTCTGGAATATATTCTTTCTCAGCGAAATGCGCCATTGAGACTGGCACGCGGTTTACGATTACGCGATCTCCAGATTGGAGCGTATTTTCCATCGAACCACCAATAACGTTATAGCTTCGGAAAATAAAGGTATTGAGAATAAAAGTACCTAGTGCAACTGCGCCAGCAAATAATAGAAAACTCAAGATGTCTTTTAGTGCTGGGTATTTTTGCGCAAAACTAGGTGTTTGTTCCATTCCTTTATTTTAGCATAAGTACGTCTAAAAGTGGCAGCGAGCACTAGAACGTGGTAAAATATATGGAGTTATGGCAGATTATGTTGCACTTCGCAAAGGGCGTAATGCTCTCAGTACAATCACTCATATTGGATTGAATATCGCACTTGCGGTTATTTCGACTGCACTGACTGTTATTAGCGGTAACTGGATTTTTGGCGTATTGCTCGTTCTGCTTTCGAAGTGGCGTGTCGTCGCCGTTCGCCCGCGCTATTGGTGGGTAAATATCAAGGCCAATATTGTTGATTTCGTTGTTGGCATTAGTTTAGTTCTATTAGTTTTCGTAGCGCTTGGTGATGCGAAAGAATTTAACATCTGGCATATCGTTTTGACGGCGATTTATGCTATCTGGCTTGTTGTAATTAAGCCACGCAGTGAGACCTTTATGACCGAGATGCAGGCGATGTTTGCTGTATTCTTCGGTACTTTTGCGACCGCAATTGTCGCTTCCCGTCTTGATCCGCTCGTAGGTGTTGCGTCTTGTTTTATTATCGGCTACGGCGCCAGCCACCATGTTCTAATCCAGGGCGACGACCATGATTTTACTTTAACGACCTTCATCTGCGGCCTCTTGCTGGCTGAGATGAGCTGGATTTTCTATCACTGGTCGATCGTGTATAGCTTCGGCGAAGAAGTTGTCTTTACAATTCCGCAGCTTCCAATTGCCAGTAGCGTATTATTCTTCCTCTTTGCGCGTGGCTATAAATCTGCTCTTCGCCACGACGGTAAAATTCGTGCTACCGATATTGTGGTCCCGGCGATATTTTCAGTTTCAGTTATGTTTGTGATGATATTCTTCTTCTCAGTAGCAAGCTTTGATATCTAATTCGTTTTAAAAGGAGGTAAAGGTGCAAAACGAAAAACCAGAATATGTGACAAAAAATAATGTAATGAAAAAGGACACTCCGGCTCCAGCCAAAGAGCGCAAGAGCGGTAACGGAGGCCTTTATGCTTTGGTCGCTTTTTCTTTACTTATAGGAGTTGCTGGTCTCGCTGTCGGAATCATTGCTCTGCTTGGCGGTTTTAAGGACAATACTCCAGTCGCGACAGCTTCGGCAGAAGGCTACTATCAGGGAAATTCAGTTGAATTTGAAGAGACATCAGTTGCGAATATTGCAAACAAAGTAACTCCGTCTGTCGTATCGATTATTACCGAGAGTCGCAAATCTAGTTACTACTCAATCTTTGGCGGCGGCAGTTCGACGCAACAGTCGGCCGGTACGGGTATGATTGTTACGGCTGACGGTTATATTTTGACTAACAAGCACGTTGTTGACGGCGCTACGAGTGTTCAGGTTATCACGCAAGCCGGCGATACCTATGATGATGTTGATGTTGTTGGTACTGATCCGCTTAATGATGTCGCATATCTCAAAATCAATGGCGTGAACGATTTGCCGACAATTACGCTTGGTGATTCGAAAACGATTGCTGTTGGCCAGCCAGTTCTTGCGATTGGTAACGCGCTTGGTGTCTATCAGAACTCCGTTACGCAAGGCATTGTTTCTGGTTCTGGTCGCTCGATTACCGCTGGTGATTCAAACGGAAGCAACCAGGAAACTCTTACTGATATGATTCAGACTGATGCTGCAATTAATCCAGGCAACTCTGGCGGCCCGCTCGTAAATGCAGCCGGGGAAGTCATCGGTATTAACACGGCCGTTTCGCAGTCAGCAAATGGCCTCGGTTTCGCGATTCCAATCTCCGCGACTAAGGGTATGTTAAATCGTATTATCGAGGGCGGTAAAGCTCAGCGCGCTTATCTTGGTTTGACTTATATTACTGTTACGGCTGATGTCGCGAAAGAATACAAGCTTTCGGTCAATCAGGGCGCGTATGTTTACAACGCCTCAAAGAGTTCCGGCAGTGCTATCGTCAAGGACGGTCCAGCCGATCAAGCCGGCATCAAAACTGGCGATGTCATTACTAAGGTAGGCAACATTGAAGTTGGTCGCGCTGGTTCTATCTCAACCCTTGTTGGCGAATATAAAGTTGGTGATGTGATCGAGATGACTTATGTTCGCGACGGTGAAACCAAAACAACGAAAGTAAAACTCGAGGCTTACGAAGATTAGAAATAAAAAAGGGCCGTATCTAAGCGATGCGGCCTCTTTTTATTGGTAAGTAAAACTATTTCTTTTCTAACTCTGCTTCGAGTTCTGCAATGCGTTTTTCAGCCTTCTTCAATTTGCGCGATGTCTTGATATAGGCATCAAGTATTTCAAATACCAGGCTGTTGCTAATTGCTACATTTTCCCCATGGTCTCTGAGAATCGCTCTGAGTTTCGATGTCATTAATAGACCCTCGCTATCTTTGCCATAATGGATTGCGATTTGTGGATCGACATCGGTTGCTCTGTTAGCCTTGTCCCATTTCTTCAGTGGTTGTCTTAAGATCATTACACTGTCTGAAGTTGTTCTCATTCATCTTCACCTACCTTCCTTAAAGAACAATTTGTCTTGAGAGACTTCCATATTTTAACATTATTTTCATGAAAAGTCTAGCAATCTTCAGATAACTATGATATAATTAGCGAGTAATCAAATTTAATGAAACAGCTAGTAATGCTAGCAAAGGAGAAGGTAGAAGATGCCTGTAAAAGCAGATATCAAGGAGCTTCTTGCTGCCGGCGCCCATTTTGGTCACAAGACCAGCCGCTGGCACCCAAAGATGGCTCCATACATTCACAGCAAGCGCGAAGGCGCACACATTATCAACCTTGAAAAGACTGTCGACGCTCTCGACGAAGCTTTGCCAGAGATGACTAAGCTTGCAAGCAAGGGCAAGAAGATTCTTTTCGTCGGTACGAAGAAGCAGCTCAAGGACGCAGTCAAAGAAGCTGCCGAATCTGTCGATATGCCATATGTCACGGTTCGTTGGGTTGGCGGTATGCTCACCAACGTCGAGACTGTCACCAAGCAGATTCGCAAGCTCAAGGATCTTGAGCGCCGCATGGCTTCCGGTGAACTTGAGAAGCGCTACAACAAGCTTGAGGTTCAGCGCTATCAGGAAGAAATCGACACGCTCAACGAGCGCTATGGCGGTATCAAAGATATGGCCGAGCAGCCAGTTGCTGTTATCGTTACTGATATGATTCAGGATAAGAACGCTATCAAGGAAGCAAAGACTCTTCATATTCCAGTCTTCGCTATCTGCGATACGAATACTGATCCAAGTGAGGTAGATTTCCCTATCCCAGCTAACGACGACGCTATTAAGTCAGTTAAACTAATTCTCGATTACTTTGCTGCAGCCATCAAAGAAGGCAAAGCAAAAATCGCAAAATAATAAACATTAGGAGGCAAAATGGCTGAAAAAACTACAAAAGAAGTTGCTGGTGAAGCAAAAGCAATCAGCATCGAACTTATCAAGAAACTAAAAGAACTTTCTGGCGTCGGTTTGACTGATGCAAAGAAAGCTCTCGTCGAAGCTAAGGGTGATTTCGACAAAGCTCTCGAAGCAATGCGCAAAAAAGGTCTTACCAAGGCAGAGAAGCGCGGCGATCGCGAGACTCGTGAAGGTGTCATTGACGCTTATATTCACGACGGTCGTCTCGGCGCTATCGTTGAGCTAAACTGTGAGACGAGCTTCGTCGCAAAGACCGACGAGTTTAAGACGCTTGCACATCAGATTGCAATGCAGATCGCATCGATGAACCCACTTTACGTTTCTGAGGCAGATATCCCAGAAGACGTAAAGGCTGCTAAGGTTAAAGAACTTGAAGCAAACTTCAAGGGTCCAGAAAAGATGAAGGATCAGATTCTCGAAGCTCAGGCTAAGAAAGCCTTCTCTGATAAGGTTCTCATGAACCAGCCTTACATTCTCGATGATTCTAAGACTGTTGAGCAATTCATCAAAGAGGCAATTGCAAAGACTGGCGAAAACATCACCGTTAAGCAGTTCAAGCGCATTGAACTCGGTGTCACTGAGTAATCAGCGTTTTCATAAAAAAAGAAGCCCCGCGGGGCTTCTTTTTTGTTAGATAACGCGTCCGATTTCTTCGATCGTAGTGTCGCCGCGCAGAGCAGCGAGCACGCCTTTCTGTTCAAGCGTGAGTAAGCCTTCTTCGCGAGCCGTTTTCTCGATTGCGTCCGTATTAATATCGCGTACGTCGCCACGAATAAACTGCTGAATTGGCTCCGTTACTACTAGCTGCTCCATAATTGCCGTGCGTCCATTAAAACCAAATGGACTATCCTCTGACGGCTTTTCTTTCCAGAGCGTAATGTTATTAAGGTCAAAATCATAATCGCTAAGATCTAGGCCTTCAAGAACTTTGCGAATATAGCGTGCCGTACTCTCGTCCGGATGGTAAGCCTCTTTATTCTTATCGAGGCGGCGCACTAAGCGCTGCGCAATCAAGAGGCGAATTGAAGACGAGAAGATTGGGTTAACGCCAATTAAGTCAATCATACGCGAAAATGCCGCAGAAGTAGAATTAGCGTGGAAGGATGACAAAACTAAGTGACCAGTAATCGAAGCCTGAATCGCCGTGCGCGCCGTATCGCCGTCGCGAATCTCGCCAACCATCACTACGTCAGGGTCGAGACGAAGCACGCTGCGCAGACCTTCGGCGAAGGAACCGCCGTCATTGGTGTAGATTGGGATCTGCGAAATCCCCGGAATCCCGTACTCAATCGGATCCTCAAGGGTAATAATCTTGCGTTCAGTCGTATTTAGAGCGTTCAGAATCGAATAAAGCGTAGTAGATTTACCAGAACCAGTCGGACCGACCATCAAGACGAGGCCGCGTGGATGCGAAATAACCTCCTCAATTTTGCTTCGTTCCTCCTCTGTAATACCAAGAAGATCGAGATTAAGCAAGCTTTCATCGAAGTTGAAGAGACGAAGCACTGCATCGTGACCATACATTGTTGGCACCATCTCAACGCGAATATTTAGAATATGCGATGCGCCGTCGCGATGAATTTCCATCTGCATATGGCCGGATTGCGGCTTATTGCTAGCGGTCGAAACATTCGCACGCGAGCTGAGCTCGCCCATAAAAATACGATATTTATCGCGACTAATTTCGGCAACCGGATGCAAAATACCATCGACGCGCATGCGAATGCGAATCACGTCGCGCATATTTTCGATGTGAATATCGCTCGAGCCAAGCTTGTCGGCTTGGTCGAGAAGGTAGTCGAATACTTTTTCCGTCGAAACGCTATCAAGCGTCTTTGAGACTTGCTGAATTGTCTCACTATCGCCTTCTGAAGCAATCTCAATATCGTCGTAATGAACCTGCATTGGCGGGTCATGACGTAGCATGAATACCTGATATGCAGAATTCGAAATTAAATAGAAAACTGTCCGAAGTCCGCGGCTGTCATAGTCGTTTTCGATTGTATCAATCGTGCTACTCGGCGTTTGGCTCG
>JAFWLZ010000042.1 GCA_017510835.1 Candidatus Saccharimonadota bacterium | reverse complement strand
TTCATGAAGATGCATTTCGATCCAGATATTTTTGAATTAGTTAAAAATGGTACGAAAAATGTCGAGGCGCGCGTCAACGATGCGAAGCGCCGGAGTATTAAAGTTGGCGAAAAAATCGAAGTCTTGAAGCGTCCAGACGAGAAGGAATCAATTTGGGTGCGCGTGACGAAGCTGACCCCATATAAAAACTTCGAAGAGCTTACGGCGCAGTATCCGATTGAACGTCTTTATAGCGCAAAATATACTAAAGAAGAGTATTTAGCGCTATTTCCGAGATTTTATACGCAAGAAGAAATTAATCGGGACGGCACAGTCGCCATTGAATTCGAGGTAGTCGATGAATAACGAGATTGAGGCTACATTTCTAGACATAGATAAGACTGAAATTCGCAAGCAGCTAAAAGAACTTGGCGCAAAATGTATAAAACCAGAAATCAAAATGCGTCGCACGGTTTTTGATAGCGGCCCTTGCTCATTTGCGCGTGTGCGCGATGAAGGCGACAAAATCGTCATGACTTATAAAAACTTCGAGGACGAAGACTCGATCATGGGCGTCAAAGAAGTGAATTTGATTGTAGATGATTACGATGAAGCAGTCCGCTTTATTGCTGGTTGCGGACTCGAACAAAAAGCCATCCAAGAAACCTTGCGTGAAATCTGGACGCTCGACAAAACTGAAATTAGCATTGATACCTGGCCATGGTTGCCAACTTTCATTGAGATTGAAGGTCCTTCCGAAAAGGCAGTTTGGCAGGTTACCGAAAAGCTCGGTCTCAATAAAGAAGAAGCAATGTTTGGTGCCGTCGATAAAGTCTATCATCGCTATTATGGCGTTGACACTGACATTGTGGATTTTGAAACACCAATTATAAATTTTGAAATCGAACCGCCTGAATGGGCAAAGAAGCGCCTCTGTTAACAAAAGCGCCGCTATATGATATAATTCTCCTAATCGATGGGAATTCGGTATTTTTTATTGATTCTCTGAGACCATATCTTGTTTAGAAAGGGGGTAAGAAAGATGAACATAGATATAGTAACTTCGGACCGTCCGGACGACCAGGCGAAGATGGTGAACTATGGTGAGCCATCACCAGCCTTAGTATATAAAGCTGTATTCGGAATCGAACCAGGCGCAAGCGCTGATCTTAATCTCATTAAACTGCTCATCGAAGAGATGGAAGATGTCTATTGGGAAATTTTAAGCCTTGAGTTTGGCGTCGAAAAACAACCAGCATCATTCTGGCAATGCAGCGACTATATCAGTAATCTTACCCCTCACGAATTACATATTGAGTACGAAAGGGGTTTAGAGATTATTCGAGAAGAATACTATCGGGCAACCGTCGGTCAAAACTAGGCCTTGCGCGTTTTCTTCGTGCGAGGCTTTTTCTTGGTGGCGACTTCGATTTCATCTGCAAGCCAAGCGACAGTGACGGAACCAACAAAGTTACCGGCAGCACAGAGAAGAATTGTCCAATCGAAATACAGGCCAACACCAGCCGTGATTACGTTTGCAATACTGTGTTGAAATCCAGCAAGAATAAAGAGCGGTACACCAAAGAAGATACCCCAGACCGAGCCGAGACGATAACATTTGACGGCGATATACATAATTGCGCCGCATAGTGCGCTGCGAATGAAGAATGGCCACGAGAATTCCCAGCCAGAAATCTTGCCGCTGGCAGCTTCGGCTAATGCTGGATCGGCTGCACGAAATAGAGCGCCAACTAGCCAACCAAAGAGCAAATTAACGACAAGAATTATTCCAAGTTCGAGCCATTTTTTATCTTTGAGAATGAAACCGCATTTGCCAGTAAACAAATTTGCACCGAGCATACAAACGCCATAAAGACCAAAGGCGAAGATGAATGCTCCGAGCGGTGCACCGATTTTTAGTAACACATAATCGCCAAGTCCAATCAAAATACTTGCAAGAATTGCTCGCTTAATGAGCGTAAGCCAATCTGTCTTTTCTTTTTTACTGCGCATGTTCCTCCTTTGCTTTCGCGCTTAGTTTGCTCGGCAACTCCCACGCCCAATCAATAAATTTGCCAACATAGTGTAGAAGCGGCACTGATAATACCGCCAAAATACCCACCATTGCAATTGCCTGAAGCGAAATCATATGCAGGCCAAATAGCCATGGTAGGAATGCAAAACAGGCAATGATGCCGAGGAGGCAGAGAATCATGATTCCGCGCTTATACCAGTTAAATGGTTTTCGCGTAACGCGATAGATCATTTGTAGGCCAACTGCGGCAAGTAGAATTGTTGCGCAGGTTCCTATGTCTTCGCTAGGTATATTAAAGATTACGCCCATCGCAACCATTAGTCCGACAAGTATGAAATCTGTTATACCGCCAGGTACAGAACGGCGCAGGATGTTGCTTACGAAACGGCCGCGAATCAAGTCATGGTTTGGCGCCTGCGAGAGCAGGAATGCTGGCACGCCGATTGTGAACATACTAATAAGCGAGACTTGTGCTGGAATCATCGGGTATTTAATTGAAAGGGAAATTGCCATAACTGCCGTAAGGACCGAAAAGACGTTTTTGACCAGGAATAAGCTGCCGCTGCGTTCGAGATTATTTACGACGCGACGACCTTCTGTTACAACATCTGGCATGCGTGCAAAATCCGATTCGAGTAATACTAATTGCGCTGCTTGTGCGGCCGCATCACTACCGCTCGCCATCGCTACCGAACAATCCGCATCGCGTAGTGCAAGAACGTCATTTACACCATCGCCCGTCATTGCCACAGTGTGCCCATTTTTTTGTAGTGCTTTCACGAATTTGCGTTTTTGCTCTGGTGTGACGCGACCAAAGACGGTGTATTTTTTCATCGCTTCTTCTATCTCGCCTTGGGTGCGTAAGGTCGTTGCGTCGACGTATTTGTCGGCATTTTTAATCTTCGCTTTCTTTGCGACTTCCGAAACAGTGAGTGGATTATCGCCGGAAATTACTTTGATTTCTACGCCCTGATCGGCGAAGTATTTGAAAGTCTCCGGTGCATTTTCGCGCACTGGATTCATGAGCGTTACGAGGCTAAGCGGCGTGACTTTTTCAGTCAATTTTTTGCCGTCAATTTTGCCTGCATAGCGCGCCAAAAGCAAAACGCGATATCCTTTGCGGCTGTGTTTTTCGCATTCGGAAGCAATCTTTTTATAATCATCACCAAGCAGAAATTCTGGCGCACCGAGTATATAATTATCCTTCGTAAAGCTCACGCCGCTATATTTAAGCTGCGACGAGAAACCTGCGACATGTTCCGCCTTCAAGCCAGTCGGCTTCGTAAAGAATGCTTTGACGGCTTCCATCGTAGCGTTGTCAGCGCTTTGCGCTTCAGCGAAATCGCTCATCACACTATAAATATTGTCACGGCTATTTTTGCCGAGCGGGAAGTAGTCTGCCACGAGCATTGAATTATCCGTAATCGTTCCGGTCTTATCGACGCAAAGAACGTCTACGCGCGCAAGTGTTTCAATACTCTTCATGTCATGTAGAAGAACTTTCTTCTGCGCTAGCTTAATTGACGAAATTGCAAGTGCGATGCTTGAAAGAAGGAATAATCCTTCTGGTATCATACCGATTACGGCGGCAACCGCGGATTGGACGGCGGCTTGTGCGCCGGCTTGCTCGAAGAAATAACGCTGAACAAATAAGAATCCGCCAATCGGAATAATTGCTACTCCGGCGATTGTAACGATGCGATTGAGTGAGCGAATAATTTCGGATTGCTCCTTTGTCTTGATTTTCTTTGCCTGTAAAGTAAGTTGCGAGATATAAGAATTTGCGCCAACCGCAGTGAGTTGTGCGTGACATTCGCCAGAAACAATGAAACTACCGGACATTAATTTATCGCCACGCGTTTTCTTAATCTCGTCTGCTTCACCAGTCAGCAGCGCTTCGTTTACGGCAACTTCGCCAGACAATACTTTCGCGTCTGCTGGGATTTGATTACCAGCTCGGAAAATCACGACATCATTCAGGACGAGCCACTCGGCATTGATCTTCTTTTCTTCGCCGTCGCGAATCACGCTCGCGGTCGGCGCATTAAGCATTGTGAGGCGATCGAGCGTAATCTTCGCGCGGATTTCCTGCACGATACCAATC
>JAFWLZ010000041.1 GCA_017510835.1 Candidatus Saccharimonadota bacterium | reverse complement strand
TCTGTATCTACATGCTCTTTGATACCTTGTCGACCTATGGGATTATCAAGATTTATAAGAAGGATGCGACTTTTAAATTTGCGTTATATCTTGGCATTATCAATAAGTTTTTCTGCGGTATAACACCTCTGTCTAGTGGTGGTCAGCCGATGCAGATATATGAGCTAAAGAAGAAGGGCGTGCCAGTCTCAACGGGGGCGAATATAGAGGTACAGGCTTATATGATGTTCCAGATTGCCTTGATGATTACGGCAATTATTAGTGTGATTTTCGATCAAATCTTCCATTTCTTCCAATATATTCCGGTATTACAACATATGATGGTGGTCGGTTTTGCGATTAACCTTGTCGTACTGTTGGCGCTGTTATTTATCAGTTTCTCGAAGAACTTTAATCGTATCGTAATCAGGGGAATTATAAACGCGCTTGCAAAGTTTGGTCTTGTCCGCAACAAGAAGGCACGCATTGAGAAATGGGAAAATGCTTGCCAAAATTACTATGAGAACGGTCGGGAATTACTTCGTAACAAAGACGTCTTCATCCGTGGTGTTTGTTATCAGTGTCTTGCCCTGCTTGCCTATTATGTGTTGCCGATTTTCATCGCATTAGCGATTGGTTGCGCGGATAATCTCGATCTAATAAATGTCTTCACGGCAAGCTCCTTCGTCTTCGTAATGGGCTGCTATGTGCCTATTCCTGGCGCTTCTGGCGGCATGGAAGCGGGCTTCATGGGCTTCTTCGGCAGTTTTGTGACTGGGCCGGCGCTAAACGTATTTGTGCTCCTGTGGCGCGGCATTACTTACTATATGCCGATGATTGCCGGTGCGATTGCCTTTAACGTCTATAATGGCAAAGGCGCGATTGCGGAGGCGGAAAAAATCGCCAAGACGGCGAAAGATGAGAAGCCAAAAAAGAAGAAAAATTAAAGAATCTTTTCGCAGATTAGATTATCGCAGTATTTGAGAGCTTCTTGGCTCTCGTTTATTTTTGTGACGGTCCAGCCGAGAATAGGGATATTCTGTTTGTGGAGTTTTTCGACGCGCTTGTTCGGCAGGGCACGAATATCATAGGAGATGAAATCTGGCTTCGTGAGAGAGAAACACCAGATATTTTTGAGGGCAGGTCGCATGACAAGCGAGACTTCCCTGCTATTTTTAAAGTCGCTGGCGAGTTGGCCGCGCGGGATGTTTGGTGCGTGTTTCTTGAGCCAACGCAAGGAAAGGGGATTAAAACTTTGGAAGGCATATTTGCCTTTATACTCTTCGAGGATTTCGAGGACGGCCGTTTCTAACTTCCCTGTTCTCTGGGCGCTTTTTAGCTCGATAAGAATCGGAACTTTACCATTAATAACGGCGAGCGCCTCGGATAAAAGCGGAATGCGCTCGTGAGTATGTTTGAGATAGAGCTCTCGGATTTCGGTAAAACTGCATTTGGCGACCTCTTTGCGAATACCGCACATGCGGTGTAAGTTTTCATCATGAAAGACGACTACTTCCCCAGTTTTCGTCAGGCGAACATCAAGCTCGATCGGAAACTTGCCTTCTACGGCCTTTCTGAAGGCCTCCAGTGAGTTTTCTGGTACATCGCGACTATGTAAGCCTCGATGAGCAATTGGCGAGTGTAGAAGGAAATTAATGCGTTTCATGTGATTTTATTTTTGCACTGGGCGACTGTGATTTTGATTTGAGTTGTGTTTGTGATAGCTGATTTTGCGACCTTTTTTCTTGATTGTATGGACGTTAGCGTTGCCGCCTTTGGCGCTGGTGATTACCTGGCGTCCCGCTTCATCATCTTCGCCGCGAGTAGACTTTGGTTTTTCTTCTTTTGGTTCGTCTTTGATTTCGGTTTTCTTGATATTTGGGCTAGATTTCTGCGCGGCAATAAGAGCGCCGAGATCTTTTAGTCCCGGGCCAACTTGTTCGCCCTGGGCTTGCGATGGAGAAATCTTTTGTTTGCGGAATTCTGCCTGTGGGGTAAATTCGAAGACTGGCTTCTCCTTCTTATTCGATTGGTTTTGCGAGCCACGTTCACCGGCTTCGCGTCCGGAGTCGGAGAGATTCTTCTTCCACTTCTCTGCTGCCTCGATTGTGTTTTTAATCTCAGCCTCGACGTCGGCGCGATTGCGAGCATAAGTCATGCGGGAATGCTTGACGATGGCTGGTGTGAGATCTTTTGGCGGCTTTGGAATACTGAGGGTAGTTGCCGAGAAGGCAGGGGTCTTTTCGCCGTTAATAATCATCGAAAGGACGAAGTGGCGATTGTTGAGATTGAGAAGATCCTGCGCCTCAAAGGTTGGTTCGAATTGTTTTGCGAGAATTGGTGCATCGTCAGCGGAAACGCGGAAGCTGATTGTAGTACCAACGTTGCCAAAGACGGCATCGCGAACAGATTCAGTCATCTGGCTTGTATACTGGTTTGCGACGGTAAGGTTGAGGCCATATTTGCGTGCCTCGGAAAGGATGACTGCGAAAGAGTCGGTAGCAAAGTTTTGAAACTCGTCAACATAAAGATAGAACGGACGACGATCTTCGACGTTCGGAATGTCGCTACGGCTCATTGCAGCAAGCTGAACTTTCGTAACGAGGAAGGAGCCGAGAATGGCAGCGTTATCTTCGCCGATTAGACCCTTTGATAGGTTGACGACGAGAATCTTGCCTTCATCCATGATTTTACGAACATCGAAGCTAGATTTTGGCTGACCAATAATATTGCGGATAATTGGGTTCGCAGTGAAGGCACCGACCTTGTTGAGGACTGGAGCAATTGATTCATTGACCTGCTTATCGCCCCAGGAACCGAATTCCTGTTTCCAGAACTGAAGGACAGTAACATCTTTACAGTATTCGAGCGTTTCTTTGCGGAATTCTTTATCAGTGAGCATGCGAGAAATATCTAGCAAGGTAGCTTGTGGGCGATCAAGAAGCGCAAGAAGGGTGTAGCGCAAGATATGCTCAAGACGTGGACCCCAGGAGTCGCCAAACATACGTTTCAAAACACCGATAACCTCGGAGGAGATATTTGGTTTGCGAGCCGGATCATAGACTTCAAGCGGATTGAAGGCCATTGGGTATTGCGTATCGGCAGGATTAAAGTAGACGACGTCTTTGATGCGGCTTTCTGGGATAAACTTGAGGTTGTCCATCGCGAGATCACCGTGTGGATCGATAATACAGTAGCCCTGATTATGATAAATATCGCTGAGCGCGAAGAGCGTTAAAAGACCAGATTTACCTGAGCCGGTCTGACCAATAATATAGACGTGGCGAGAGCGGTCTTTACGATACATGCCGAACTGATGCTTAATGCCGCGGAAATCAGTGAGGCCAAAGGCGGAAATATTTTCGTCGAAACTTGGGTTGCCGGTAAGCATTGGGAGTTTTGCTGGTGGCTCAGCGGTCTTACTAGCAGCCCAGACGATATTTGGCGTTTCGACGTTTGTGTGCGGCAAGTGATAGACGCTAGCAAGCTCGGAAATATTTAGAATAAAGCCGTGATCGGTGAATTGGCGTGCTTTGTAGGCGCTAAGAGCGTTTTTATCAAAAGTGGCGCCGCTCATTTTGAAACCATTGAGGTTGGTCGAGTTGAACTGCTTGAAAGTACCGACGAGTGCTTGCATATTGAGCTTTGCATTTACTTCGTTTTCGCCGACATAAGCGAGGCGAATCTTGACTTCGTAGCCAAGTTTAGTTGCTTTCTCTTCGGCTTTTTCTATCTGAGTTTTAGCACGTTCAGAAAGTTCGACTTTTGTCTCGCTAGTGGTGCCACCTTCTGGTGGGCGCCATAGTGCGGCGATTATTTGCGCGAACCAACCAAAATCGATATTGCCAAAGCTAATAGTCTTACCAGCTTTGATCCTCTGGACCCATTTATCAGTCTTGGTGTGCCAGTTGTCGGCGACTGGCCGAGTGAGAATTTGAATCCAAAGCTCTTCGCCGCCGTTTGGATTGAGTTTGGCGAGAGTGCCGGTGATACCAGCTAGAGGGTCGACCTCGAAGGATTCAAAGGTCTTAATTGGAAGAACGTCGTTATAGATAAGCGAGATCTCTGAGCTGTAAGCGACTGGATATTTGTCACGACGATCGGCGTAATCCTCTTTCATACGATAAATCTGGACGCTCGGATACTGAGAGTAAATCTGGCCTTCGACGAAACTCTGGAGCACTTTTGGAACCCAGACAAAGAAGCGGATTTGGTTACCGGTCGAGGCGATCTCAAAACTTAGATGCTCCTGGACGCCGCCAGAATGTTTCAGCTCGTTGGCGTCGCGTAAGATGCCGTGGAGTGAAGCAAAAAGCTGCTCGGCGCTCAATTCTTTTTTGTCGTTATCCTTCGGAATTTCGAGCATCAAAAGAACAGAATCGACATTAAGAACTTTTAGACGATTGAGCTTTTTATAGTTTCGAATAGTGAGTATAGCAAGTACGACGACAATGGAAATCCAGACAATCGGCGTTGCAAGAAAATGAATAACGTACTCCATGAGGTTATTTTAGCATAAACAAGAAGAAAAAACACTAGTAATCTTCCTTGGCGAAAATATATTAACATCAGAGAAGACCGTCGTCAGGCCAGTCCGCCGTTGCGGGTGTCCTGCGACTCGTACTCGGCCGTAGCCTCCGTAAGCTTCCCTAATGTTAATATATTTTCGCCAAACAACACACTGCTACCCTTCTTGTCTATGCGGATAAAAAAAGTGGCTCCCTTGCGGGAGCCGTAATGTGCCAGTTTAGTCATCGTACTCCCCCTTTCTTAGCTTATTTTTCTCGCGCTGGCTCTTCTTACTCTTTCTGTTGTAGTCCTTTTCGCTCTTGTGAGCGATGCTGCCCTTCACGGAGCCGAATACCTCGCGAGAAACTCTTCGAGCGACCTTAGCCTGGTCAATCTCTACGTGTATGGTCTCGTTATGCTTCTTTTTGCTCATACTATCACCCCCTCTTATATGCGAGCAAAACAATGACTATATTATACCACAGATATTTGTATTTGTCAATCTAATGTTTTGCCATTCGTGGAGTTGTGATGCGTGAGAGAATTACTGCTATCGAAGAAGCTCACGGAGGCTACGGCCGAGTGCGAGTCGCGAGGCACCCGCAACGGCGGCTGCCTCGACGACGTTCTTCTTAGATAGTAGCAATTCTCTCGCTCGTGATATAATTTAAGGAATGGCAAAGCACAAGATTCTTTTTACTTCCCATACGGCGAATTTTTCGAAGTTCAATCGCCCATTAATGCGAATGCTTCGTGGCACGCTTGAAAAGCCTTATGACGATCTAAATGTCGGTGACTGGCAGGTTGATTATGCTTCGGCAAATGAAGAACCAGTCAAAGACGCTGATAATGTTTATGAAGTTGATTTTGCGCGCAGTCCATTGCGATTCGATAAGCATGTTAAAGCTTGTCGTCAGCTAAAAAAGATTATTGCTGAGGGTGATTATGATATTATCCATACGCACACTCCAGTTGGTTCGATCGTAACGCGGATGGCAGCTCGTGCGGCGCGCAAAAAAGGCACAAAAGTGATTTATACTTGCCATGGCTTCCATTTTTATGACGGCGCGCCGAAGCAGAATTGGCGGCTTTATTATCCGATTGAGAAGCGGATGGCGAAAGATGTCGATATGCTCGTGACGATTAATCGTGAGGATTATAATCGGGCAAAGAAAGACTTTTCTTGTCCGGTGCGAATGATTGACGGTGCTGGCGTAGATGTTTCGCGTTTTAAGAAGACGACCAAGGCTGAGCGGAAAGCGGCACGAAAGAAATATGGCCTAAATGAAGACGATTTTGTGATTGTCTATGTAGCGGAATTTACGGCTAATAAAAACCAGCGCATGTTAGTCGAGGCACTCGCTCCGATAATGAAGGAAAATGAGAAGGTGAAGTTACTATTCTTGGGCGAAGGCGAGTTAATGGGCGAGACGAAGAAGCTCGCAAAAGAACTTGGTGCTAGCAGGCAAGTCGTGATGCCGGGCTATATTCGCGATGGTTTTGCGGCCCTACTGCAAAGTTGTAATCTCTGTACATCGGCAAGCATTCGTGAGGGGCTTGGTCTCGGTGTGCTCGAAGGAGTGCTTTGCGGTTTGCCGATTGTAATCGCTGACAATCGTGGGCACCGCGATATTGTGAGCGATAAGAAAAAGTATCTCTTCGATTTGAACGATATTCCGGCTTTGACAGAAAAAATGCGCGATGCGATTAAGAATCCAGAGAAGTATCACTTAGATTTTCCAGAACGGTTTAGTTTGCATAATTCCCTATCGGAAATGCGGGAGATTTACAAGGAGGTCTTGGCGTGAAAATTTTACATGTAATAGGCGGGATGGATCGCGGCGGGGCGGAATCGTACATCATGAATACGCTTCGTAATATTGATCGTGAGAAATTTCAGTGCGATATCTTAACTTTTTTGAAACCACGTGATGGCAAAAAATATGTTTATGAAGATGAGCTAAAAACGTTAGGCGTGAAGATTATCAAGATAGACGATAACCGTTTCCGTAAGCCATGGAAGTTTACGAGTGATATCGAGAAAGTCTTGCGCGATGGCAAATATGATGCGATTCACAGCCATATTGATTTTATGTCATTTATGCCGCTTAAGGCTGCAAAGAAAGCTGGTATCCAGAAGCGTTTCTCGCATTCACATAATACGAATAATACGAAACTAGAAAAGCCGATTATTCGCTTAATGAGTAAATATTTCCGCGTGCGCCTAAATAGTCAGGTAACGACACGTTTGGCTTGCGGTGAGGACGCGGGTAGATTTCTTTATGGCAAAAATAAGCCATTTACGGTTATTCATAATGGAATTGATCTTAAAAAATTCCATTTTAACGCAAATTCACGCCAGATGATGCGTGCGAAATTAAAGATTGATGAGGATGCGCTTGTTATGCTTAATGTTGGTCGTTTCGAGGAGCAAAAGAATCAGGAGCAAGCGATAAATATTTTTGCCGATTATTACCGTAAACATCCGACTGCGCGCCTTGTAATTATCGGCGAAGGTTCATTAAGACAGCAGCTCGAAGATAAGATTGCAAGCGAGCGTCTTGAAGAAGCTGTCTTACTGTTGCCGGCGCAGGATGCAATGGAGAGATTTTATTCAATGGCGGATATCTTTGTGTTGCCTTCCCTTTTTGAATGTGTTCCGACAGTTGGAATTGAGGCGCAAGCAAGTGGAATGAAATGTTTGTTTAGTACGAATGTGCCGAAAGAAACAAAATTATTAAAGACGTCTGAATTCTTGTCGCTTGAAGATAATTGGCGAGATTACATAAAACCTGTAGACCAGAAGCAACGCAGTGAGGCGACAAAAGAGCCTGCCGTAAAAGAGTATGACGTCAAAAATACGGTAAAGAAGTTGGAAGGAATCTACGAAGCATAAAAAAGCCGCCAGTTCATAAGCTGGCGGCTTTTTATTAAGCGCTTACAAGCTTGTAGTGGTCTTTGCCGACGCGGGTGTAGAGCTCTTTGTTCTGAAGGTTGAGGAGAACGGTCGTTTCTTTAACCTTGCGCTCTTTGAGAACCTGCTTGACGATTTCTTTGCGGCTGAGGCCTTCGTCGCCGGCTTTCTTGAGGATCTTCGTGATAATATCTGCGACGGTGCCCTTGCTGTAACCCCACTTATCGAGAGCGTAGATGCCGCGGCCGATGAGAACGAAGCGAGAATCCTTGATGAGCTCGTTGTGAATAGCTTGGACGGTCACATCCTTACGTTTGAACTCGGAGCTGCTGATTGCCTTTGCGATATCATTGAAGTGCATTGGCTCTTTGCGCTCTTCAAGGACGACGTAGATTTTATCGCGGATGTTCTTTGGGTTAACGGCTGGCCACTTAGCGAGACCCCATTTGCCGTTGAGGGTTGACAGAAGCTTGCTGACGCCAGCGATAGCTTCAATTTGGCTTGGGTGCTCGTAATCGAGTTTTTCATCTAGTTCATCGGCGGTCATTGGAGCTTTATTAGCTTTGATGACACTGACGATTTCGTCAGTCTTGTTGCGAATATCTTTTTCGGTGCCATATTCGGCGATACCGATTGCGCTGTGGTATTTATCGTTTTCAGAAACAATGCTGAGAGCCGGTGAGATTTCGCCTAGGAAGCTAAATTCAGCTTTCTGAGTGGCATTTGGCTCTTTGCCAAGGATTTTCTTTGCTAAGTCGTTGACGCGGGCTACGCGGCCCATTTCGGTAAGATTACGGATAATAAGTTTTTCTGCGGCTGGGAGATCAGCGATTTTGCCATCTTCGGCGGCGATTCTTAGACGGATTAGAATGGCCTTTTCGAGCTGACGGACGCGTTCCCTTGTAATAGATAACATTTCGCCGATTTGTTCAAGTGTCTCCTTATGGCCATTAAGCCCAAACCGACGCGAGATGATTTCTCTTTCGCGCTCTTGCTCGATGATATTTAGACTATTCGAGATTGCTTTGGCAATCGTTTCCGCATTATTCATGATGCTGCCGTTTTTCCTTACCTTTCCGTCTATTTTATATTGTAATATGACGCCAAAATTTTGGTCGTCCTTATCTTATTATTTTAAATTTTAACACTATTTGTTTGTGTTGTCAACAAGCAAAGTATCTTTACTTATTAATTATTATATCAGAATTTTGACGTGTGGTGAAAAAAACTTTCAAAAACTTTTAAACGCAAGCGAATTGTTATGTGGTAATTGTGCTTAAGCTTATTTTTTAGGATAAAAAAATCCCGGGGTTAACGGGGTGGTACGAGACATCGAACTCCAAGTTCGTGTCCGTTAATAGTTACTTAATCAATTGACCTTTACCTCTGTTTGAGTTGTACTGGATTTTTCTACGTGCTGTTGAATCTTCATATTCTATCGTTGCGTCAATAATCCAGCATCCGTCGTTCTTCTGATCTCGATATGCTCCGTGGACTTTTTAGCCGCAATTTTCTTTGTCCAGTTTAATCTCAATGTGAATTCCACTGGTTTTTCTAGTGCGATAGCAGCTAAGATTTAGTCTTCGGTTGCATTGCTATATAGATCGCAAAACCCATTTACCATCATGTTTGGCGTCACTGACGCTTTATCGTATATTAGATCACTCATTGTCTTATCCTCCTTTTGAGTTTTTCTACGGTGGTTTGCGGGTTACTTGGTTGATTATTAAAATACAACTATTATGTCTATATTATACCAAAAAATCGCAAAAAAGTCAATAGCTTATGCTTTTTTCTTAATAAAACAGATAATACGCGTATGTTATAATGGCTTTAATAATTGGAGTGAGGTGTAGACAGTGGCAAATCTAGTTGTCGGAAAAATCAAGGCTATTATTAAAAGTCCGCTTTTTTGGGTATTGTTAGTATGTGGTCTTTGGGAAATTTTTTATTATAGTCACACATTTTCCGTCATGTATCCTGATTCGGCCTCATATGATTCTACTTATTCAGGAAGCATTACGAGGGGTATCATAGATCCGTTTAGAGTTCCGATTTATCCGATTTTTATAAAAATCGTTAAATTCTTCTTCGGTAATGGCGATGTTTTATCTAAGGTAGTAGTTGCGCAATGTATTCTGTTTTTCGTTTCAATTATTCTTTTCTATGCTGCGATTAAGAAGGTTACGAATAAAAAGTGGCTAACAGTTGTTCTGTCGCTCTTATACGGCTGTCTACCTCATATTATTAATTGGAATATGTTGATGCTTACGGAGTCTATTTCAACAATAGAGACTGTGGGCATTTTGTATCTTACGGTTTCTTTCTTAAAGAAAGCAAAAGCAAAAACTGCGATAGCAATTTCGGTATTAACTTTAATTACGGTACTGACGAGACCAGCGATGATTTTCTTGTTGCCGATATATCTGTTGTTCTGGATAATCAAAATTGTTATTACGAAAAAGCGCGACAGGAAAGAGTATTATGTTGGTTTTTGCGCTAGTGTAATTAGTATTTTGGCTATAATTGGATATTGCTTTGGTCTTTTTGTCCAACATGGCGCTTTTGGGCTTAGCTATGTTTCGGCTATGAATAAGACGTGGATGGTTGCGTTGAGCGGGGTTGAAATGGATACTAGCATGCCTGAGATGTTGGAAATTGCTAAAAACGAGAGCCCGGAGAATGTTTATCGTGCTTTGAGGAAACAATATAGCGACGACGAAATAGACCGTTTTGTGTCAAAAACAATAAAGAAGAATAAAAATGAATACATGATGTTCTTGGCAAATAAATTTGCCTCGACTTCAAATATAAGCTTTGGCGACGTATACACGGAAGACAACAAAGAAGATATCGTTGGAGCGATAAACGACGTCTCTTTCTTGAATTTTGGGACAGTTTACGCCATAGTTGCTTGTGGGATAGTATCGATACTTTACTCGTTATTTAGGCGAAAGACCATTGATTGGGTGATCGCATTTCTGATTGGCTTTATATTCTGCAATGTCTTTCTCTCGGTATTTATGGCACCGTTCGAGACTGCTCGTCTATGTGTAGTTTCGATTCCTGTCCTATTATTATTAGCGGCATATTGGGTGAACGTATTTGTTTATAAGGATAAAAAACTTCGTCTAGAAGAAGACATTTTGTCGAAAAAAGCATCGAAAAAGCTCGAAAAACTAATCAATAAGTATTTCAAAGAGGCAACATCGGATACGAAGATTCAATTCTTCCGCTATCTATTTGTTGGCGGATTGGCGGCAGTAGTGAATGTTGGCAGCCTCTTTATTTTAAAAGAGAATGGCGTAAACCTCATTGTCGCAAATGTTATTGCCTTTACGCTTGGTTTAATCGTAAACTATCTTCTGAGTCGAAAATTCGTATTCGCAAAGGAGAAAATGAAAAATGGCCTATTTGAGTTCATTACTTATGCCGTAATTGGCGTTGTGGGGTTATTACTTGATACTTTGTTTGTTTGGCTATTTACTGAAAGCTTTGGTCTTTGGTATATGCTAAGCAAAGTAATATCTACCGGCCTCGTATTTATTTGGAATTTTACAGGTAGGAAAGTTTTATATATAATTGCTAATAGATTCAAGGAAGGAGAGGAATGTCAGAAAAACGACAGAAAAAGCAAAAAATCGTAATCATTGGTGCTGGGCCAGCTGGCTTAACAATGGCGCATGAGCTATTGCGTGATGGTGGCAAGGACAAATATGACGTAACGATTCTTGAGGGCTCGAAGCAAATCGGTGGTATTTCAAAAACCGTGAAATATAAAGGTAATCGCATGGATATCGGCGGTCACCGCTTCTTCTCGAAAGATGAGCGTGTGATGAATTTCTGGGCTGATTTGATGCCAATCCAGGGCAAGAACTCCTTCGATGACAAAATCTTGAAGCGCGAGAAGCCGCTCGTAAAAGGTGGTCCTGATCCAGAAAAGACTGATGATGTAATGTTGATTCGTCGTCGTGTTTCCCGTATCTATTACTTGAAGAAATTCTTTGATTATCCTATCAGCATGAAGGCGCAGACCTTTAAGAATATGGGTCTCGGACGTACAATGAAGGCTGGTTTTAGTTATGTTGGCTCTACTGTCCATAAGCGCAAAGAAGATTCGCTTGAGAATTTCTATATTAATCGCTTTGGTAAGGTGCTTTATAGCATGTTCTTTGAAAAATATACCGAGAAGCTCTGGGGTCGTCATCCGTCCGAGATCTCTGCGGACTGGGGTGCACAGCGCGTCAAAGGTATTTCTGTCCGCGCTGTCGTAAAAGATATGTTTAATAAGGCATTTGGTCGCAAGAAAAAAGACAATACTGAGACCTCCTTAATTGAGGAATTTTGGTATCCAAAATATGGTCCTGGTCATCTTTGGGAGACGCTTGCAAAGCGCGTCAAGAAAATGGGTGGCGAGATTTTAATGGAGCATCAGGTCGAAAACATTGTTTTTGATAAAAAAGGCAAGATTAGCTCTGTCGTTTGTCGCGTAGATGGCAAGAAAAAGACGATTAAGGGCGACGTATTTGCATCAAGCATGCCAATGAATGATTTGGTTGCTTCCTTCAAGGATGTGAAGGTCCCAAAGAATATTAGTAAGATTGCTGCTGGTTTACCATTCCGCGACTTCATTACGGTTGGCGTTTTAGTAGATAAGCTAAATCTCAAAAATGAGACAGATATTCCTACTCTCGGTGACACGGTACCAGATTGCTGGATTTATGTTCAGGAGCCTGAAGTCAAGATGCTTCGTATGCAGATTTTTAACAACTGGTCGCCATATCTTTTAAAAGATGCTAAGAATAAGGTTTGGATTGGCCTTGAATATACCTGTGAAGAAGGCGATAAGTATTGGAATATGAGCGATAAAGAGTTTATCGATTTTGCAGTCGATGAGCTTTGCTCGATGAATATTATTAGCAAGGATCAGGTCGAAGATACGCACCGTGAGCGCATTAAGAAGGCTTACCCAGCATATTTCGATACTTACAAGGATATTGATAAGTTAATTGATTATGTTAATGGTATTGGTAACCTTTATTGTATCGGCCGTAACGGTCAGCACCGTTACAATAACATGGACCACTCGATGGTTACCGGCATGGAAGCAGCGAAGAATATTCGTGAAGGCATTGAAGATAAATCAAATGTCTGGAATGTGAATACCGATAAAGAATATCACGAAACAAAAAGTAAATAATAACTAAAATATCCCGCTCGAATTGCGGGATATTTTTTATTTCTTCTTAGCAGTTTTGCGGCTGCGCTTAGCTGGGCGGCGCGTAGCTTTCTTTGGTTTATTAGCTAGATACTCTTCAGCCTGTTCTTTAGTGACGGTCTTCGGGTCGACGTCTTTCGGAATGCGAACAAAGTTGCGGCGGCCGGGACCTTTAACGTATGGACCGTAGGCGCCATTGATGATTTGAATTTCGCCCCAGTCTGCAATATAAGAGTCGCGTTTAGCTTCGTAGAGCGGTTCAGCCTCTTCAAGTGTAATCGTGTATGGGTCGTGTTCTTTGAGCGGGATATTGTATTTGCCAGCTTTGAGATATGGACCAAATGGACCGGCGGCAGCAATAATCTCGGCGCCATCCTTAGACTTCCCGAGCGCGCGCGGAAGCTGTGGTAAAGCGAGCTGCTTGAGGGCCTGTTCGAGCGTAACAGTCTTAACAGATTTGCGCTTTGGTAATGGTGCGAAACGAGGCTTTTTGCCGGTTTCTTTTTCGTTTTCGCCGAGCTGAATGAATCCGCCATTTTTGCCGACTTTAGCATAAATAGCTTCACCGGTTTCTGGGTCGTGACCGAGAAGACGAGCGTTATTATAACGCTCGATTCCCTCACTAGCGAGGACTTCATTATTAAATGGGCCGTAGAAGTCGCGGAGCATCTTGACGCGGTCAAGCTTTGCTTCGGCAATAAGGTCGAGGTCTTTTTCGATATTTGCGGTAAATTTGTAATCGACAATGTTTTTGAAGTGATCGACGAGGAATCCCGCAATAAGTTCGCCAATAGGGGTCGGTAAAAGTTTGCCTTTATTTGCGCCGTACTTTTCTTTGATTTTTTCTTCGGTAATTTTGCCGTTTTCAAGTTTAAATTCGGTAACTTCGCGTTCTTCACCTTCGCTCTCGCCTTTTTCGACGTAGCCGCGGGCCTGAATGGCGGTCATAATGGTTGCATAAGTCGATGGGCGGCCAATGCCGAGTTCCTCAAGCTTCTTGACGAGAGAACCTTCAGTGTAGCGGGCTGGTGGTTTGGAATAGTTCTGTTTTGCGATAATGCTGGCAGCAGTGAGTTTGTCGCCAACGGTCATCTTCGGTAATTCAGAATCTTTGAAGCGACCGTAAACCTTGAGGAAGCCATCAAAGGTAATAACTTCGCCCTTCCCTTCGAAGAAATATTCAGTTGGAGTGGAGATTTTGACGGTAGTTTTCTCGAGCTTTGCGTCTGCCATCTGGGTAGCAAGCGCGCGAGCACGAATCAAGGCGTAGAGACGTTTTTCGTAATCATTCTTGCCGGCAACCTCGGTCTCGATATGGGTTGGACGGATTGCTTCGTGCGCTTCCTGGGCGCCGGCGGTTTTAGTTTTGAAGTTGCGGGTTTTGACGTAATTTTTGCCGTAATTTGATTCAACGTAGCTTGAGATGCTAGCGATTGCCTGCTTACTGAGGTTTAGGCTATCGGTACGATGGTAAGTAATGTGGCCGGCCTGATAGAGTGCCTGAGCGGCCTGCATAGTGGTTTTGGTGCTGTATCCGAGCTTGGAGTTGGCCTCAATTTGCATAGACGCAGTCGTAAACGGTGGCTGCGGTTTGCGCTCGCCTGGCGCGGTCTCAACGGCTGAGACGGCATATTCTGCGCCTACAAGCTTAGCTAGAAATGCCTTTACGTCATCTTCATTATCGAAATCGTGGTCAAGATTGGCGGCAAAGCCGAAATCGCCCGTAACTTTATAAGTATATTTACTGGCAAATTTTTCGATTGCCTGTTCGCGTTCGACGATGAGACGAAGAGCTGGGCTTTGAACGCGACCGGCAGAAACGGCGCCTGGAACTTTTTTGCGGACGACGCCAGAAAGATCGAAACCGACGAGCATATCGAGGGTCTGGCGAGCCTGCTGACTGGCGACCATATCCATGTCGACGGTGCGCGGTGATTTAATGGCTGCTTCGAGGGCGGGTTTGGTAATTTCATGAAAAGTAATACGAGCAGTGTCTTTAGGTAGACCTAATACCTCGCAGAGATGCCAAGAAATCGCTTCTCCTTCGCGGTCTTCATCTGTTGCGAGCCAGATTTTATCGGCGGTTTTGGCGGCTTTTTTAAGATCGGCAATAATACTCTTGTGGCCCGGATCGACCTCGTAAGTGACATCAAAAGTATTCTTGTCGACTTTCGTATCTTTACGAATATGTCCGACCGATGCTAGCACGGTAAAATCGCTACCGAGGTATTTCTCGATAGTGTGCGCTTTTGCCGGAGACTCTACTATTACCAAGTTCTTGCTCATTGCTATATAATAACATACTATATTTTTTCAAAAAGTATAAGACCGACGCGGTAATATTATCTAAGACGGTACTCCGCCGATGATTTATACCTCTCATGGCGCTTACTCTTGAATATTAGAGACCGATATGCTATAATTTGTGTAGGTATTTAATAAAAATAAACAGGTCAAAAAATGAAGCGTTTCAAGAATCTTTCGCTTAAGAAAAAGCGAACTCTCGCCATTGCTGGCGTATCAGTATTATGTTTGGTTGTTGTAGGTACTATTGCCTTCAATCAAGATTCTATATTTTTCAACAATCTCTTTAAACTCGCTGATGATAATGTAGAGTTTGTCGAGACTTTTGATTCTCCAGATGATTGGCAGCCATGTCAAGAAATAGATAAAACTGCTGTCGCAAGAAATAAGAATACTACTCCACGCTATGTTCGTATGAAGATTAATGAATACTGGCGTACAAAGAATTCGCAAACCCCTGCAAGCGATCATGAAACGTCTGACCTTCCTTTGACCTGGGATGATTCTGGTACAACCAAGAATTACGCTATCATTAATACTCAAAATGACGATAAATGGGAACTAAAGCGTGATGGCTGGTATTACTACAAGACTACCCTAGCTCAAAACGAATCTACCCTCTCGCTCCTCAAATCCGTCACCTTCAACTGTGAAGTAAATACTGCTGGCGAAATCCGCTACAGTGCTGACGGTAAAGCTGGCGAATCTGTTCCAACCGAATATTCTGAAGCAACCTACCATCTCTACATTACTTTCCAGATGAGCGATGAGGAAATGAAGCCTGAGCAGCATACAGCTGACTGTGATTCGAACAGTCTTTATGACCATATTGCGTGCATTACGAATGGGACTGACGAGAACGTCGACTTCTCGCTCCTAGCTAGTAAATCGTTAAATAATGGTAATGGCGTAAACACCTTGTCAGCGCATAAAGACGATTATTATCCGGTTTATTATTATCGCGGCGAAGTAGATAATCATGTGATATTCGCTGATACTTGCTGGAGAATTGTGCGAACGACTGCTACTGGCGGCATAAAAGTAATTTATAATGGTAGCCCAATTAATGGCAGTTGTAGGGATATTTCTGATACCGAGACGAGTTCAGTTTATGCTTCGATTGGCCGTTCGGATTATCAGACTGGTCATTTAGACTCGAGATTTCATATTGAGTATTTCGATTTTCGCGTCTCTAATGCGAGAAGCGTTATTACTAGCTGGTATGGCAGCAATATGATGGCGAATGGGGCCTATATTGAGGATACGAATTACTGTAATGATTTATCATATCGCAACGATATGACTGTTCCTGAATGGGATACGAGAATATTTGGTGCCTACGATCGTCTAATCGTTAATCATTCGCCAAGTATTGATTGTGTCAATCCAGAAAACGAATTGTCGACAAGTAATGGTTTAATTTTCCCGGCTGGTCTAATTACGGCTGATGAGGCGGCTCTTGGCGGACTAGTCACTGACTATTATGATAGCGGTGAGTATTACAAGAATTATTTGTATGCAGGTAAGGGGCGATACGACGATATTGCAGGCGATAGTTTCTGGACGATGACGCCATTGAGTTACGCAAGGCAGACTACGTATTCCTGTGACATGTTTGTTTGGAATTCGTATCTTTATGATGCAAAAACAATGAATCCTAGCTCAGACTTCGGCGAGATTCGTCCTGTTATCTCATTAAAACCTGGAGTTACGTATGTAGCAGGCGGCACTGGTGCACAGGATAATCCGTACGTCATTGAACAAAATTAAGCGTCAAAAAACCCCAGGTAAGGGTGGGCATCACCTGGGGTTTTTAAACCCTTTAAACACACCTTTTAGGGTACCGGAAGACGGAAGCGCGACCCACCTCACACAAATGGGGTCCGCCGGTTTAAAGGGGTTGCTAGCCATAGAAACTTGCATTCTAAGTGGAGGTAATACTTTTCACTTCAAACTATATAGGAGAAATTTGAAGGCCGAATGGGTTTCTATAGCACGCAACAAATGCTAAACACGAATGTTTAGCTTGTTATAGATTATTTAGGTGCAGTACTTAAGCTAATTTGCTTAAAACTGTATTCATTTTAGCACAAATTTGCATATACGTCAACACTTTTTGCACACTTTTTTGTGAAATCAAGGGATTTTGGACGTTTTTCTACCTCTGTTTATGCTTATTTTTAAGAGGTGAAAGTGCTTATTGTTATTTTGTAAAAAAGTGTTATAAAATGATGGAAAAATCAATATTTTGACACAAAATTGGTAATTTCGCGAAGGATTTCTGGCAATTTTTCATGCTCGTCTGGTGTGAATTTGCTAAGGACAAAATTCACGTCTCCGAGCTGCTGACGAAGCGACTCGTTGCCAGTGCCGAGGCGATAGCGCGGAAAATCATCTGTGCCTAGGTGTTGGATTACAGATTTAAGACCGTTATTGCCGCCGTCGCTTCCCCGCTCGCGGAAACGAAGTGTACCGAAAGGAAGATTGAAATCGTCGCAAAGTATGAGAATATCCTGTGGCGCTATTTTATAGAAATCGCAGATTGCGCGCACGCACATACCCTGATCATTATAGAAAGTCTGCGGTTTAACGAAAATGCGGTCATTCACCTTGTCTTCGGCGATTATTGCATGCCATTTGCTTTTTTCGAGCCAAGTGAGGCCGTTGACTTTGGCATAAAAATCTAGGGCGAGAAAGCCGAAATTGTGGCGCGTGAAGTTATATTTGGTGCCGGGATTGCCGAAGCCGATGATTAATTTCATAAATCTATTATACCTTAATCTGAAAGTAAAAAAGCCAGAGCATAAAGACTCTGGCTTTTTGAATGGAATTACTACTTTTTCTGTGACCAGCAGCGGTCGATAATCTTAGCGCCTGGTCTCTGAACCTCGTCGCCTTTATCAAACTTGATAATTGCAACGCCTGGATCATACTTGAGACGATTTTCGGCTTTCTGTAATGAATTATCGCTTGCGCCGTACTGGTTTCTCTTCTGGGTTGGATCGCCGCAGATGATAATCTTTGAATTCTTATCAATTCGCTCAATCGCAGTACGAATCTGCGCAAGCTGTAAGAATTCTGCTTCATCTAAGATGAAGATCGTATCCGAGAAGCTGTCGCCATTGAGCTGGCCCGGTGAAGTGATATTGACGCTACGAAGAATGTTCTCTACTTTTGTATCGATGTCGCGATTGTATCCTTCTTCAGTGCTGGATTTTGTCTCGGAGATAGTAGCTTTCAGGATAGCACGAACGTTGTGTGCAACGCCGTCAAGCTTATCTCTCTGTTTCTCCCAACGATCACCTTTGACGGCTGCCATCTTGTCGCCCATCATTTTATCTG
>JAFWLZ010000040.1 GCA_017510835.1 Candidatus Saccharimonadota bacterium | reverse complement strand
TAACCGAAGAAGAGTTTATCTCTTTAGAGAAAGCTACTGAAGACGAAATGATGCAATTTTGCAAAACGGTCGGTTTTAACTACAAAAAATTCCGTAGAGCATTCCATAAGATCAGTCCACGCCCAAAGCAAAAAGCAAAGCCTGAAAAATAAATAATCATTCCGGGCCTCCCCACAAGGGAGGCTCTTGTCATTCTGTGCTAAAATATAACTATGAAAAGAATTAATACGTCGCCACTTTCTGGCATGCAAGAACTACTACCAACCGAGCAGGCCATTTTTGACCAGCTCAAACAACAAATCAGCGACGTATACCATCATTATGGTTTCTTAAATATCGAGACGCCAATTATTGAGCGTTCCGAGGTGCTACTCGCCAAAGCCGGCGGCGACACTGAGAAACAAATTTACATGGTCAGTAAGACCGCCGAATCAGCCGATAGCGCCGACCAGGCTCTTCGTTTCGACCATACCGTACCGCTCGCACGCTATATTGTCGAGCACAATAATAATCTCGCTTTTCCATTCCAGGTAACACAGATTGGGCGCAATTTCCGTGGCGAACGCGCTCAACGTGGCCGCTTCCGCGAGTTTTATCAATGCGACTGCGACATTATTGGTCGCGAAAAACTACCGATTGCCTATGACGCAAAAGTCATCGCTTGTATCCATGATGCGCTCAAGACTTTCGATCTCCCAGAGATGAATATTCGCATCAGCAACCGCAAAGTTTTGTCTGGATTTCTAACTGCAATTAAAACAGCTGATAAAGCTGCCGAGATTAGCAACATTATCGATCACGCCGAAAAAGTACCACTCGAAAAATCGCGCGCCGCGCTCGAAGAACTTCGGTTGACCAGCGACCAGGTCGAAAAAATCATCGCCTTCATGTTTACGAACGGTAGCTACGCTGAGATAGAAGCAAAACTCACCGAGATTATTGGCGACCTCACGCCGGTTCGCGAAGGTCTCAATGAGCTCGAAGAAGTCTTCGATATTCTCAATAGCATCGAAGGCATGTCCGATATCATTATTGATTTCATGATTATCCGTGGCCTAGATTATTACACTGGCACCGTTTACGAAACCTTCCTCAAAGATTATCGCGAAATCGGTTCCATCTCTAGTGGTGGCCGCTATGAAAATCTTGCCGGCAACTTCAGTGACCAAAAATTCCCAGGTGTCGGCGGCAGTATTGGCCTTACTCGTCTTTTCTATGTCCTAAACGAACAGAAACTACTAAATACCGAAACATCCGCACCAGTCGACTATGTTATTCTTCCGCTCAGTTCAGCAGAATACAGCAGCGCTATTAAACTCGCAAATCAACTTCGCGCAAAAGGTAATGCCGTAGATATCGACTTCGACGACCGCAAACTCGGCAACAAATTTAATCGTGCTGCAAAAATTGCCAAATACGCCATCGTCGTCGGCAGCGACGAAGCCGCATCCGGGAATTATCAAGCAAAAGATCTCGCCACCGGCGAAACGAAGCCATTAGCTATATAATTTATTAAAATCAGGCGCAAAGACGATTGCTGTGCGATCGTCTTTTTTGCTTGCCTCAATCGTAAGATTCTTCGCTGCTTCAGCCGCGTTGCGGGAATGATGAACAATGCTGCCAAGTTTTTCCTCAGTCATTAAATCCGGCGCATAATCACCCGTAATGCCGTCAGAGCAGAGCACAACTTTATCCCCCTCATTCAATTGCACCTCGCCAAATTGCTTCACGCAATCTCGTTCATAACCGAGACAGTTAGTAATACGATTCCCAACGCCTTCATCGACTGTTAGTAATTTAGCATTACCTCTTTTATCAACAACATAAAGACGCGAATCGCCTGCCGTCGCATAAATCAGAGCAGGGCGACCATCACGATTCACGACTTTTGCCAAAACACCCGTCGATTTGCCGCTATCAAGATACGAAATATTCTCACTTGCGCGATTTAGAGCGCTCGCCAAATCCTCAGGACGATTCATATTATAATTCGAGCTCAGTTCCTTAATCGTATTACTAGCCGTTAACGCAGCGTCACGACCGCCATTTTCACCACCTACGCCGTCAAACACGCCGAATAGTTGCTGGTTCGTGTCGCCAAAATACGAATCCTGGCAAAGATCATCCGCCCTTAATTCGCCCGTCCAAATCGACTCCGGCGTAATTCGAGGAACTTGTCCCTTTGATGTCTGATAAAGACCCGTATCGCCAGGAGTCCACTCCGAACTACGTTCATTCTCATAACGCATACTGTTTATTCTCTCGTCTCTCTGGGGCTGAACCTCGACAGACGAAAAGGCGTTCGCGACTTTATCAATCTCCTTCATCTGATTCCAATATTCATTCTGCTTACCATAAAGTTTTCTTTTGAAAGACTTCATCGCAGTTTCATACTCTCTACGCTTCTCCAGGCCATTGCCTTTTTCGATGTTATCCAAAAACGCCGCACTTGCCTCTTCGAAATCCATCGGCGTCGGATATTCATTCCTGAATGTTTTTATGTCACTTACCGAAACATTGTCATAATTATTAAAACCAGCGCTGCTAAATGCCGCCAAAATTCGCTTTTCGTGCTTCGTACTAACAGAATCGAGCACTCTATCGAAATCTCTTTCATCTGAAATTGGCGATTTGATTCGTTTCAAAAAATTATTTTTCTCATTGCGGCTAATTTGGCCACTGGCTAGTTTATTCATTCCGTCATTCACGATATTATCGCCAATATCCCTACCATCAGAACGAATAATAGAAGCGTAGTAGTCACTGCCAAGAGCATAAGCTGCAATTATTTTCTTTTGTTGACGCTCTGAATTAGAAAGCTCTGCTGACTTGATTTGCTCGCCTGTATCATTAAAAGAAACGTCAGACATATTATCCCAATTACTTGGATTATTTACTACATTTCCGGCCACAGCCTCATGATTTTTTCTCTTGAATAGTTTCATAATTACCTCTTATGTTAATTATAACATAGCCGAGAAAGTGCTATTATATAGAAAAGGGAGAACTAAATGTATATCGTAATTGAAGGCCAGGATGCCACTGGTAAATCTACGCAAGTCGAACTACTCGCTGAACACCTCCGCAAAACCGGAAAGCCAGTCATTACCATGCACGAGCCAGACGGCGATCTTGAATCCGCCCACGAACTGCGCCGCATTATTAAAGATAAAAAGTACAATCTCGAACCATTTACACACGTGCTGTTATTCACAGCTGCACGCCAAGAACTCTGGCGCAAGCTCGCCGAACCAGTCATCCGCGAAGGCGGCTACGTAATCTCCGCGCGCAACTGGTGGTCAACGCTTGCTTATCAGGGCTACGGGCAGGGAGTTAGCAAAAATAAAATTATCCGCGTCACTAAGGAATCAATGCCAGAGCAATATGTCAAACCCGACAAATGCGCGATCCTCACGCTCCCAGACGAAACGCGCCTCGCTCGCCAAACCGGCCGCGACGATAATTCGAAAAACGACACTTTCGAATCGAAATCCATGGCCTTTCAGCACAAGGTCGACAACGCCTATCTGCATATCGCCAAAGATTTCAATATTCCAACTGTCGACGCTAGCCCTACGATCGAAGAGATTCAGGCCGAGTTAATCAAATTGTTTGGA
Organism: Candidatus Saccharimonadota bacterium; assembly: GCA_017510835.1. Lineage (GTDB taxonomy): Bacteria > Patescibacteriota > Saccharimonadia > Saccharimonadales > Saccharimonadaceae > UBA2834. The sequence continues at coordinate 8,041 of JAFWLZ010000040.1, read as the reverse complement.
CTCTAAATGCACGAATCCTGGAAGCCAGTTTTGCAAGCCGAATTTGAGCAGCCTTATTTTAAAGAGCTCGCTAAATTTTTGCATTCCGCCTACGAACAAAAGACCATCTTTCCACCTAAACAGCAGGTCTTTTCAGCTTTTACGACCGACTTGAATCAAGTCAAAGTTGTCATCATCGGCCAAGACCCATATCACGGACCAGGTCAGGCGCACGGCCTCGCTTTCTCCGTTCGTGACGGAGTTCAGTTGCCACCAAGCCTACAAAATATCTTCAAAGAAATCCACGCTGAAACCGGCGCACCGATTCCGAATACCGGCAACCTCCAACGCTGGGCGGAGCAGGGCGTTCTACTACTTAACAATGTCCTTACCGTAGAAGCCCACCTTGCCGGCAGCCATCGCGGCAAAGGCTGGGAGACCTTCACGGAGCATATCATTCAATACCTCAACGAGCACTGCGACCACCTCGTATTCCTTCTCTGGGGCCGCGACGCACGCAATAAAGCCAAACTTATCGACGCTAAGAAGCATCTCGTACTAGAATCCGCTCACCCATCACCACTTTCCGCGCATAACGGCTTCTTCGGCAACAATCATTTCATTCAATGTAACGAACAACTTAAAAAATGGGGCAAACAGGAGATTAATTGGTAATGTCATATCTACAGACTATTCCAGATTACGTCAAACAATACTTCGAAATTCTCGAACCAGACTTTCCAGAATGGCTCAAAGAATATATCGAAACGCCAGCGATGCTAAAGCAGCAATATATTTCGATGACTTGCGGAGTTTATTATACAAAACTATTCAATTGCAAAGCGTGGTATTCTAGCCTCGATCATTCCATCGGCGTCGCACTAATCGTCTGGCATTTTACGCATGATAAAAAACAAACCCTTGCCGGCCTCTTTCATGATATTGCTACACCAGCTTTCAAACATTGCATTGATTTTCTTAATGGTGACTATGAAACCCAAGAATCGACCGAAGATCTGACTAGTGAAATTATTGCGAATTCGAAAGAGATTCAAAAGCTTCTCAAACGCGACGGTCTTACAACCGCCGATGTCGATAATTACCATCTATATCCAATTGCGGATAACGATACGCCGCAACTTAGCGCCGACCGCTTAGAATATTCGTTTAGTAATGGCGCCATCACCTATGGTCAATTTGATTTGTCTATAGTCAAAGAACTATATAATGATCTTGAAGTCGAAAAAGACGAACAGGGAAATGACGAAATCGCCTTCAAAACCAAAAAGTATGCGCGAAAATTTGTACTACTTACTAGCAAATTATCAATCTTGTATCGCAACCATGAGGACCGCTATTCAATGCAATTAATTGCCGATATTATTAAAAACCTCCACAACGAGGGAAAGATTGCGCTAAAAGACCTATATGAACTAAAAGAAAGCGACTTTATTGATATTATCGAAAAATCGAAATACGCCAACAGCTGGAAAACCTGGTGTAATGCGACAAAAGTCAAAATCAGTAAAACAAAGCCAAAAGACTGCTACTATGTCCATCACCCAGGAAAAGTACGCTATATTACACCACTAGTCAAAGGCGAACGCATCAATAAAATCTGCAAAATTGCCCAGAATGCCGTCGACAAGAATCTTGTCTACGACCAAGACTATTACGTATTTATACCTGAAATTAAAGATATCTATTGACATTTTGTCAAAAGTGTGCTACAATGTAATTATTAGGTTAACCACAACGCAGATGCTACGCTACCAAGCGTAGCATTTCCGTTTCTGGGGAAAATTTCTTTGCGATTCGCACCACAAATCCACAAACAGAAAAACGCTTTTCCACGCTATTATTCCGTCAAAAATCTTGCATTTCAAGACTAGCATAAGCGGGATATAACGCCTATAATAAAACTAACGATAACACACTTCGGTCACTGCTATCGTAATGCGCATCGTCGTCTGTATCTTGTCATTGTATGGGCGGCACCGAGCCGAAAACCATGGCTCACATAAATGACTCCAACAAATCTAACAAATTTTAAGGAGTAATTTATGAAAAACATTAACAACCAAGCGAAAAAAGGCGAGAAGGTAGAGGTTATGGCGCTGTTCAATTACAGCCGCATTCCATGTCAGCCACTATACTTCCGCAAAGCAGGAGAGGGCGAAATTGAGATCACCGAGACAATCGGTGCTCGCATCAAATTCGTCGGCAACTCAGCCAAGCACATCTTCCAATGTGTCGCCGGCAAACTAAGTTGCCAACTCGAATTCGATACCGCGTCCTTAGCTTGGACGCTCTTCGAGTGCTAACCCTCGCGCATAAAGATAGCCCGCTTGGGCTATTTTTAATGGCGCCGCCTTACGAAAAGCAATAGTAGGAGACCAGATGCGCCCGCCATCGCGAGAACAATCTTTGTAATATCAATCTCATTAGCCAAACTTAAACCATTTTTTCTTTTATTATTAGATGACGAAACGATAGTCTGTTCTGACTTACTAGATTGCGTTTCTTTTTCGATATGCTTCACTGTAGAAATTTTACCTTCATTTCGCACCTGCTTCCTCTCGTTTTTCGGCTCCGAAGTATTCACGGTCTGCGGCGTTAACGTCTTGGCCGGTTGCTCCGATGTGATTACTGTCTCGGTTTTAGATTCCTGAATATCCGACAAATTGCCGTCTTTATCCATCCAGGCGAAGTCTAAATTAAACTCTTCCGTAGAATCAATATCTCTAATCTCAAATTTACCCAAACTAGCATCAACATAACCTAAGTCATAGCCATTCAGACGCAACAGCAAATATTCTGCACCCACAACCGGCTTCCACTCCAAATATGCTACATTGCCATCTCGCCACACGGACACATTCGGCATAGATAACTTCGCCCCGCCACCATCATCTTCAATCTCATCAAGCCAATTATCAACTGAAGCCGAACGAAGCAGCGGACGACTCGAAGAATAGCCAGATTTTCGCATTAGCATTGGTATTCCAGCAATGATATAGCCGCGCCCAGAATACTCGACATGTCCTTCATTATTAAACGGATTACGCGAACTGCCACAGATATAATCTCTACGGTTACACCAAAGCGAATATTTACCAGTAAGATGCGAGGCCTCGTACGGTTTTCGTGCGCCAAATACACCAGCAGACGTCCGACAATTCGGCGCAAAAGTACGCCAACTAGATTTCGCGCCACCACGGCATGCCGAAGGAAACAAGCCTTCGCCTTCCGGCAAATAAGTCTTTGGATCGCCAAGCATCATAATAAACAGCACTGCGTCACGATCGAAATATTTTGCCGCATCCGCAATTACCATCGCTCCTTGCGAATAGCCAATAAAGCCAAATTTCATGCTCGGGCATTTCTTATGCGCCGCCTGATAATATAGCCGAAGATTACTCACGCCAACTTTGACACTATTACCAAAACTATACGACTTACCTGCCGAAACATAAGTCCGTAAAATGCGTTGCGGCGTGGCAATCGACACTGCAGGATAATCCAAATCGACCGCACGGGCACGAATATTTTGTGTCGTTGTGATATTGTAAGCCGCATTAGAAATATCAAAAAACTCCGAAGACAAACCAAGCTTGCCGCCCGAGCCACGCGCAAATACAAACATCACATCATAACAGTTAATGTAGTTGGACGTCGAATCGCTCGGCAACGCAAAGCAATTTTGCACTCCAAAAATCACGCTGAATATAACTCCAAAAATGGCAAATATTTTTTTCATGGCCCTATTTTTACACCCATTTAAAAATCCGTGAAGCATAAGTTTAATAATTTATGCACTTTTTTGTTTTTATGTCCTAATATATTGCGCAAAAATTCATTATTCGTGCTTTTTGATGCTGCTTTTTGCAATGTTACGGAGGCTACGGCCGAGTACCAGGCGACCGCCACCCGTAACGACGGGATGGCGGAACGCCGTATTGCATAAAGTAGTAGCAAAAAGCATCAGTAGAAAGGTTTTGTGTACTATAATTAATACATGACCACAAAAGCGGATAACATTATTGAAGTAAAGAATTTCAAGATTTCTTTTGCCGGAAAGACTGTTATTAAAGACCTTAATTTCAGCGTTAAGCGCGGTGAAATCTTCGGGTTGCTAGGTAGTAATGGCTCTGGTAAAACCACAACTATTCGCACTCTTCTTGGACTCTATCACCAAGACAAAGGCGAATTATTGATCAACGGTAAAGCATTCGAGCCTAGCGACAAAGTTCGCATCGGCTACCTCCCAGAAGAACGCGGGCTTTACAAGAAAGAAAGCGTCTTTGACGTCATGATGTATTTTGCTCGTCTCAAAGAATTAAAAAATCCTAAAGAATGGATTATGGATTATCTAAAGCGTGTCGGGCTAGAAGATTTTGCTAAAACAAAAATCAATAAATTATCTCAGGGCATGCAGCAAAAAGTTCAACTCGGTATCTGCGTCATGAACGACCCAGAACTCCTGATTCTCGACGAACCGACCAAAGGCTTCGATCCAGTAAACCGCCGCCTGCTCATGAATATAATCGAAGAGCAGCACAAAAAAGGCTGCACAATCATTATGATCACTCATTACATGGACGAAGTCGAACGCCTCTGCGACGACATCCTTCTGCTAAAAGACGGCGTTGCTCGTGCTCAAGGCCCCGTCAAAGATGTCCGCAAAAAATTCAAGAATAAATCGCTCGACCAAATCTTCGTCGATATTTACGGTGAGCAAGTGGAGGAAGAGAGATGAGTAAAACTAGCGAAATAATTCGCTTCGAAGTCTTACGAAGCCTGAAAAAACCAAGTTTTTGGATTGCAGCCATTCTCATTCCAGTCGGTTTCGGCCTTTATATCGCATTCGCTAGCCTAGTTGGCTATAACGCAAGCGAAACACTTGCCGGCGGCACCGATACTACTGAAATGAAACTCGGTATCTGCGATGATGCAAAATACCTAGATACCACAAAGTATATAAATGCCGATCAAAAAGAGCAGCAACTCGAAAAAATTGACCAAAAAGACGCCGGCATTGCTGCAGTCAAAGAGAAAAAACTTGATGTTTTTTACTACATATCTAAAGACTTTACTAAGGATAAGAAAGTCGAAATCTATACAAAACCAGAAACATCAAGCCTAATGGATGACTATTCTATTCCAATCCGCACGCTACTTTCTAATACCGCACTAAAGAATGTTAACGAATTGGACTACGCGGTAATCACGCAGAACATAAACTTTGACACTACAACCTTCGACGCAACTGACGACCATGTTGTTGATATGAATGAACGTATTAAAGAGATCATTGGTCCAGCCATTGCGCTCGTCTGTTTCTATATCCTAATGGTCGTACTCGGGAATCGCCTTACAGCCGCGATGGTAGAAGAAAAGGAAAATCGCATCAGCGAACTGCTGCTTACAAGTATCAAGCCAGTTAATCTTATTGTTGGAAAAATTATTTCTCTAATGATTGTAGGGTTAATTCAGTTATTTGTCTTAATAGTTCCAATGCTAGTACTATTCAAACTCGGACAAAACAGCAACGTACTTCCTGATTGGCTGCAACTAAGCTTCGACTTCATGAGTATCGCACAATATCTACTCCTACTTATCGTTTCGTATTTCCTTTTCACTGCAATGAGTATGGTTATTGGAGTTATTTCTCCTACCGCAAAAGACGCGAACTCCTATTCTTCGGTCATGATAATTATGGTCATTTTACCGATATTCTTTATTAATGTCTTTATGCCAGCCGGCACGAGCACACTCACATACGCCCTCAGTTATTTTCCGCCAAGCGCCCCAATCGCTTTGATGCTACGCGGCGTATTCGGCAATCTCCCAAGCTGGGAATTCTGGCTCGGCCTAGCAGACATTGCGATCTTTGGCGCACTAATCGCAAAGCTAGCTACTTATATCTTCTGCCGCAATGCGATTGAATTCACGCCAAAAATCAATTTCAAACAACTATTTGGAACGGCACGAAAAACATGGAAAAAGTAAGTATTATTCTCGGTAAAACCGTTCAAAAAATATCTAAGCTCCGCGGCAATGGCGGCTCCGCTTTGCCAGGCCTCGTCATTGAACGAACGAATCCAAATTTCGTCAAAAAAGTTCTAGGAAAATTGCCTTATGGCGTCGTCGTTATTTCTGGCACTAACGGCAAAACGACTACGACAAAAATGGTCACTGAATTACTCGAAAGCCAAGGCCTAAAAGTCTTCACAAATAGGACAGGCAGCAATTTTGTCCGCGGCGTCATTTCTGCCATCTTGAAAGAAATCAAAGTCAGCGGAAAGTTTGATTATGATATCGCCGTCCTAGAATTAGACGAAGCGCATGCCGTCAAATTCAGCGAAGTTGCGCCAATTGATTATTCATTATTACTAAACGTCCAACGCGACCAGCTCGACCGCTTCGGTGAAATCGACCATACTGCAACTTATCTTCAAAAAGTTGCTACCGCTACAACGAAAACTGTCGTCTTAAATCGCGAAGACCCGCGCATTAGCAAAATAACCGCTGAAAACACCGCATTCTTCGGTCTTTCTGATGCGCTGATTAAAAAATTCCCATCCGACGACGACTTATTGACTAAAGGCAAGGTAAAAGCGTCGACAAAAAAGGCACTTGTTGTACTCGAAAAACTCGGCGAAAAAGCCACTTATTCCATCGACGGAAATAATTATTCAACGAAACTAAAAGTCAAAGGCATCTACAACGCTTACAACGCCGCCGGCGCACTCGCAATCGTCAAAACCATCCTGCCAGACAAAGAAACTGACGGATTAATCGGCGCACTTGCAAATATCGAGTCTGCTTTCGGGCGCGGGGAAGTATTTACGATTAACGATAGTGAAGTTGAATTACTTCTCGTTAAAAACCCGAGCGCCTTCCAACTTAGCCTGGCATCTTTTGTCGACAATGAGCATGATTTTATGATCGCCATCAATGACGAAATCGCTGACGGCCGCGATGTTTCCTGGCTCTGGAATGTCGATTTTCATTCCTTGCCAGAAGTAAAAATCTGCTCCGGCACCCGCGCAACTGATATGGCGCTTCGCCTCAAATACGACGAAGTCCAATCTGGTGCTTGCATTGAAAATCTCAAACAAGCTGTTGTAAAATTCACAACAGCCAATAAGAAACCGAAGCGCATTTTCTGTACGTACACTGCAATGCTTGAGATTCGTAAAATAATTTCCGGAAAGAGCCTCGTATGAAACTAAAAATCCTACATTTATATCCAAAAGAGATGAATCTCTACGGCGACCATGGTAATGTTTTAACGCTCGTTAAGCGCTGCGAATGGCGCGGCATTAAAACAGAGGTCATTGAGCATGAGCCAGGCGATCCAATTCCGGACGATATTGATATTATCTTCGGCGGCGGCGGCCAAGATTCCAACCAAGACAAAATCGAAGACGACCTTCGCAAAATCGGACCAAAACTCAAGAAACTCGTCGAAGCCGACGTCCCGACCCTTGTTGTTTGTGGCCTTTATCAGCTTTTTGGCGACTACTTCGAAACTGCAGAAGGCAAGATTATTCACGGTATCGATATTCTCGACATTGCGACTAAAGCCGGACCAACCCGCCTCATCGGAAACGTCATTATCAGTACGCCAGAATTCGGCGAAATCGTTGGCTATGAAAACCACTCTGGTCTTACTACTTTAGGTAAAAATGTCACTGCTTTTGGCACTGTCGTTAAGGGCTACGGCAATAATAGCGAAGACTTTACTGAAGGCGCAAAATACAAAAATTGTATCGGCACCTACCTGCATGGCCCAATTCTTCCAAAGAATCCACGCCTCGCTGATTATTTCATTAAAAAAGCCCTCGAAAAACGCGGCAACACTAATAAACTTGAGCGACTCAACGATTCTATTGAGCACCGCGCTCATAAAGTCGCATCTTCACGCCCCCAATAGTATATAATTAAACTATGAAGGGAAAGAGAGTTTTATTGGCAGTCCTCGGCGTCGCCGCGGTTGCGACTGTGACTTGCCTGGTTTTAGCAAACAATACAAACACTCAAAACGAAACTGACG
>JAFWLZ010000039.1 GCA_017510835.1 Candidatus Saccharimonadota bacterium | reverse complement strand
CCTAAGCTATGCTTTCATTTCTCGCTATATGCAGGAACAGGGCATCCTTCCGGAGAAGCTCGTTGCGATGCATCTCGGTTCCGGTTCGAGTATCTCGGCGATCTATAATGGTAAGGCGATGGATAATACAATGGGCTACACACCACTCGAAGGTGTTGCAATGTCTACCCGTTCTGGTAGTATGGACGTCGCTGCTGCGATGGCGATCAAGCATGCAATGAAGTTTAAAACCGACGAAGAGCTTGAGCTTTACCTCAATAAGCAATGTGGCCTTCTTGGTCTATCTGGCAGCACTGATGACATGCGCGAAATTATCCAAAAGCGCGACGAAGGTGATCCGCGTGCGACGATGGCACACTCGATCTTTGTTTATCGTATTCAGAGTTATGTTGGCCAGATGGCGGCTAGCCTCGGCGGTTGTGATGCTTTAGTCTTTGCTGGCACTATTGGTGAACGTTCTGATGAAATCCGCCGCTTCGTTACGCAGAAACTCGGCTATCTTGGCTTTAAACTCGATAACGAGAAAAACGAAAACCCAGTTTTTGAAGGTCGTTACGCTCTCATTTCGACAAACGATAGTAAACCTATCTATGTTGTCCTAACCGACGAGACCGATCAGATGATTTATCGCGCTCAAGCCGTTCTTGCTGAAGAATAATACGCGCTACAATAATCCCCCTTCTTGCTAAAGGGGGATTTTTATGCTAAAATAGCCATAAGCATTATAAAAACAAAAAGGTCAAAAATGTCAAAGGTCAAAACAATATTTCTTGCAACGCTCGCATCGGTGGTGTTTGCGTCGATATCTCATGCAGCATTCGCTGCGGAAAAAGAATTCACTGTTGAGGCTAATAGCTCTGTAAGTAGTACGGATACTAGCATTGAGTATTTATTAAAGAGTATTGACGGCAAAATTGTCTCGCGAAAAAGTGGCGCATCGGGCAAAATATCTTTTGACCCACTAACTTTCGATGATTCAGATTCTAGCTCCCATTTCTATACAATTACTCAGAATAATATTGGCACGCCCGGTCTGACTTACGATGATAAAATCGTCTATGTCCGCATTGTTCCGAGCCGCAATCTTATAGCCTACCAGGATGACACTAGCTACAAAACAATAAACGATGGTAGCGGCCCGCATCCGTACCACGCTACTGACGAAGAAATGCAAGGTCAGGCCTATGCCGTTTTTGATAGTAAGACAAAAACCCTGACATTTTTCCGCGACGAGGAAGGAAAGTATGCTGACGGCTATGCCGAGAGGATTATGGACGGCGAAGAGACTCAATATCGACAATATTTTACGGGTTTCGAACTCGCGAATAAAGATCATCCAGATAATTATGGCGCAGTGCGACCGAGCTGGGGATATAACTGTACAAAAAATGTTGAATTCCGAGACCCATATTTCTTTCGTTATTGTGAAGTAGCTAGTGCAACGGAGAAAGTTATTTTCGAGGACGCTATTAGGCCAGAAGGAGCGATGGCAGATTGGTTTTATTACTTTAAGAATGTTGTAACAGCGGATATTGGCAAATTAGATACTTCTCGTGCGACATCGATGCAGAAGTTTTTTCAATATGCAGAAAAACTAGAGAACATCGACATTACTCACATGGATTTCAGGAAAGCAACCGAAACGGCCGCTACGACGGGAGAAGCATCCTTTTATTATTTCCTCAATCACTCTCCTAACGCGCTCCAAGAGCTTGATTTTAGAAATTTTGACATAGTTGATATGGCAGGCGAGTTCCCATTAGGAGAAGCATTCTGGGGAGCGGGCTTACGCTATTTAAACACGACAACTTTGAGCGCTGGCGGGGCGAGCCAGGACTTTAATGGAAATTATTGCCTAGAACGACTTGTCGTCGGTGACAAATATTCCTTTTATCGCTCTAACCTTGATCTTGAAATAATAAATGGTCGAATTACGACGACGTCGGGCTGGTTAAAGATTGAAACTGGAGAGGTAAATAGTGCAAATAATATGATTCAGTACGATCACGACACATATCGTGGTGATCCAAATCCGAACGCAAAAGGGAATTATGTTCGTCCGACCTGTAATACTACCCCTTCGGTTTTCGCTAGCTCTTATGTAAAGCCAGCCGAGATTCCTGGCGAAAAACAGGACACCTCGCAAGATGTTAAAAATCCAAACACCTCCGATAATATTACTGTATTTGCGGCAATGTTGACTATTGGCGGAACAGTAGCAGCATTCATTCTTCGCACGAAACGACGCTAATAAAAACATAAGCATCTCTAGTCTCTCCATGTTAAAATATAGATATGGAGAGATTTTTTGACTATTTTAAGCCCGAACATTATGATTTAGATTTAACTATCAGCGCAGATAAAACCCGCTTATCTGGCGTTGCGACGGTTACCGGTGTCGCAAAAGCCGAAACGATTAAACTTCATGCCGAGAAACTTCGCCTCAAATCTCTTAAATTAGGCGTTAAGGAAATCGACTATGAACGCGAAAAAGGCACAATTATTATTAATGGTCTAAAAAAATCTCAGGTTGTTACTCTTCATTTCGAATACTCTGCGCCAATCGATTCAGATATGGAAGGTGTCTATCTCTCGACCTACCAGACCGATGAAAAGACCGAGAAAATTGTCGCCACTCAGTTCGAATCGCATTATGCGCGCCAATGCTTCCCATGCGTAGATGAACCAGCAGCGAAAGCAACCTTTAGCCTTACTCTTAGCTCGGAAGTTCCGACTGATACAATTCTCTCGAATATGCCAGTCAAAAAAGAGAAGCTTGAATCGGACAAAAAGACTGTTATCTTTGAAAAGACGCCGAAAATGTCGACTTATCTGCTCGCTTTTGCGGTAGGGAATTTCATTGGCTATCAGACCCAGTCAAAGCATGGCGTTACGATCACTGCCTATGCCGGCCTTCATCAAAAAGTTGAAGACCTCAAATATGCCGGTGATTTTGCGGCGGATGTTTTAGATTTTTACGACGATTGCTTCCATACGCCATTCCCGCTGCCAAAGATGGATCTCTTGGCATTGCCGGATTTCGAGGCGGGCGCAATGGAAAACTGGGGTCTTGTTACTTTCCGCGAGATTGCGATGATTGCAAACGAGAATTCTGCGCTCGATCACCGTCAGTATGTTGCGATTGTTATTGCGCACGAGCTTTCGCATATGTGGTTCGGTGATCTCGTCACAATGAAGTGGTGGGACGACCTCTGGCTTAATGAGTCCTTTGCGAATATGATGGAGGTCTATTCTACTGATAAGATTCGCCCGGAGCTCTGCGCTTGGGACGATTTCTATACTTCTGCAATTCTCGGTGCCTATCACCGAGACTGTCTACCAGGTGTTCAGCCAGTAAAGGTTGAAGTAAAAAATGTTGAAGATATTGCAAATCTCTTTGACGGTGCGATTGTTTATGGCAAGGGTTCACGTCTCTTAATGATGCTAATGCGCACAATGGGCGAGAAGAATTTCTTTAAGGGGCTCGCTGATTATTTTAAGAAGCATCAATACAAGAACACTGAAGCAAACGACCTCTGGAAAGCGCTAAATCCTTATGCAGATTTTGACGTTAAAGAATTCATGACACCGTGGCTAATTCAGCCTGGTTATCCGGTGTTAACAGATGGAGAACAGGAACGCTTCCTCTTGACAGGCGAGAAATCTAACGAAAAATATCCACTCCATGATATAAAAGACGACCTTACTGGCGACTATATTATTAATCTATCTGATGTAGAGCTTGATAAAAAGCTCGCCAAACTCGACAAGCTTAATAAGGAGCAAAAGCTTCGTCTGCTCATTGATCGTCGTTTACTTGCGAAGACTGACCGCGTAAAAAGCGCGTCACTCTTGCCACTACTAGAGGTATTTTCCGATGAAACCGATCCGGTAATTTGGGAGATTATGTCGTCAATCGTCGCTGATCTCAAAATCTTCTTTACGCCAGACAGCAAAGAAGAGGCCGCTTTCAAGAAATTTATTTACAAGCTTGCTCGACCGAATTATCGTCGTCTCGGCATTGCCGCCAAAGATAGTGATACGGATCAGGACATCAAACTCCGCCCGATTATTATGGGTATGATGCATTATTCTGAGGACGAAGATTATCTCGAGGCAATCGACGAAACATATAACAGGATATATATCGCGAAAGTCGACCAGAATCTTCGCTATATTGTGGCCTGCAGTCTTGTCCGAATCCATCCTGAACTTTCAATGAAATATTTTGGCATTTACCAGACTACACCAGACTCTGCGCTCAAGCGCGATTTAATGGAGGCATTGACCAGTGTCCGCAACAAAGATATCGCAATCACTTATCTCGACAGACTTAAAGATGGCTCGATTCGTCCACAAGATCGCCTGATATTCTATATTCGCCTCTTGCGCAATCACCGCGTCCGTAAGGAATGCTTCGAATGGGTATTTAATAACTGGGACTGGCTCTATAAAGAGGAAGGCGACAAGACGATTCCTGACTATCCGCGCTATATGGCCGCTTTTGTTTGTACTACAGCCGACGCGAAAGCTTATGAAGAATTCTTTAGTAAACACGAAAAAGAAAAGATTCTCGCTCGCGACATTGCTGTCGCCTACGCAGAAATCGCCGCTCGTTTGCGTCTGATTAAGAGTGATAAGAAGGATATTTATGGCTATTTAGCCTAAAAATCGCAAAAAACACTAAAAAAGTCCAAAAATCTTCAAAAAAGTACTTGCATTAGTTCTAAAAATGCGATAAGATAGATTCAGTTTTTGATTTAAGTTCGATTTTGACGAACCTCTGAACATAGTTTGATAAATACTGCGAGGAATACAAACTAGAAATAGTTGTTTTCTTTGGCCTAAGAAATTTATCTTTTAACAATTTG
>JAFWLZ010000038.1 GCA_017510835.1 Candidatus Saccharimonadota bacterium | reverse complement strand
TTTCGCTTCAGGCAATTGCAATGGTGGGTATTTTGGCGGTATTATCAGTGCCGCTTCTACACTATGTTGGCAAATTTATAGATTGGGCGTGGGAGTTGCCAAGCAAACTAAGCGCGAAAGCAAAGGAGGAACATGCGCAGTAAAAAAGAAAAAATCAATTGGCTCACGCTCGTTAAGCGAGCAGTTCTTGCAAGCATTTTGATCGGGCTTGGCGACTACGTATTGCTCAAAATCGGCGCACCGCTTGGCGCGTTTATTTTCGCTTTTGGACTCTACGGCGTCTGTATGCTCGGCGCAAATTTGTTTACTGGAAAATGCGGCTTCATCCTTAAAGATAAAAAATGGCTTGAGCTCGGAATAATTCTCGTTATTAATTTGGCATTCGGCTGGCTCATTGGCGCAATGTTCCGCGCTGCCGATCCAACGCTCGCTGACGCGGCAAGCGCAAAGATTAGTGGCTGGGAATTCTCGTGGCCATTCTTCATCCGCAGCGCGCTTTGCGGCGCAATCATGTATATCGCCGTTAAATGTTATCGTCTCGGCTCAGTTTGGGGCATCTTCTTTGGCGTACCGCTCTTTATTCTCGCTGGCTTCCAGCATAGCATCGCGAACGTAATTACATCTGGCGTTGGTTTATATTTTGACTGGACGATTCTCCTCTGCGCCGCTGGCAACTTTGTTGGTTCTGTTACTGTCGCTTGGCTCGCAGACGAAATTGAAATCGCCGCCAAGAAAAAGCCTCGCACAAAGTCGCGCAAGGCCTAGAATTATTGGGCATCCATTTTGGTATACGGTGGCTTTATAGTACTCGTTTTTGTTAATTAATTCTAGTTTTAGCCCACTCAGGCGGTTCGATTTCGAAATTAATAATCGGCGTTTCAAAGTCTACAATATCCGTATCGACGCCATAGTAGTAATGATAGACCTTATCGACAGCGCCAAACATCGCCTTCTCTTTATCGAAACCAAGCTTTTCGGCAACTTGCCAAACGGCTTTCTCGGAAGGGCCCTCAATCTCGATAAACGTAGGCAGCCACGGCCAAGTGTCGATACTGATTTCAGTCTTGTCGAGCGTCCAGATTTCGCGCAAAGTTTCCTGGACAGCTTTCTGCTCGAGGCCGCAACCGGCAATGAAGCGAACAGCTTCATCATAGCTATCTACAACCAAATTCACTTCTTTGACGCCCATAATAGAATCTTCATCTTCGAAGTTTTTATAAGTCATAACGATTTTGTCACCCTCGTCCCGAACACGAGCGAATGAACATGGGCCACTATCGAAAACCGTGCGACGCATTTTCGCCTCCGGCTTGATACATTCTGCACCAAGCTCTTTGAGTTGCTTGCGAATTTTAGTTTTATTGATATCTAAAAATGTAGCTTCGATTTCGTTATTCATTTAATTCTATTATAATATACTTATGAAAATCGATACTAATGCGCCATACAAGGTGCCACAAGAATATGAAGTCAAGAATAAAAACTTTGAGCCAAAGACTAAGGGTACTTCGGTATTTATGATTATCCTTGGCGCGATTCTAATTATCGCCTTTACGGTCGCCGTTATTCTCGGCGGAATATTTGGCGTTTCAAAGCTCATCGAGGCAATAGCGGGCGCCTAGAGATGGATATATTCGATATTATCGGCTGGGCGGGAATGGTATTAGTCTTAGTAGCCTATATTTCCCTTTCTGCGAACAAAATTAAAAATGGTTTTCTTTATCAAATTATGAATCTAGTCGCATCGGTGCTGATGGCGATTGGGCTCTATCCAAAAAATGCCTGGTTCTCATTTGCATTGCAGGTAGTATGGGGCGGCGTGGCGATTATTTCGATTTTTTCTCTTGCTCGAAAGAAGAAGCAAAGCCATAAACGCCGAGCAAAGCAGTAAAGACTACTGCACTATACGTGCTAAATCGTTCGAAGACACCGAAGATTTCTTTTGACACATTTCCGCTGCCGACAGCGCCGGCAAACATTAGAACAAGCGCCGCGATTGCGAGAGCGCCGAGCAGTTTCTTTTTGCTCTTGAATGCGCCAACGGCGGTAAGGATGAGCGAGATAATCGAGAGCAAAACTACTGCCGCAGTCAGAATATAGACATGGATAAATGATTGTACGGAGCCGTCATAACCTGCGCTCGACAATGGGAAGAGAGCGTAGCCGATGGCGGAAACGAAATTCATAATCGCAAATAGATACACGCCGAGACGGAGAGACTTTTTCTTACTCTTTTGTACTAAAATACAGAGCAATGCGCAGCATAGGCAGCTCAAGATTCCATAGACCGTCGTTAGGCCGCTTGCTACAGCGAACGACGGCGCATCGGTTGCAGTAAGATCACTGACAGCTTTGCTCGCCCAATCATAGTCTGGATAATTCGCCGCCCCGACAATGTCGTGCAATAAGTAAAATACCGCTGCGACGATACCGCTAAGACAGAGCCAGTTGATTAGTTTATATTTTTTCATTTTGCCTCCTTTTGATTCTGCGCGCAGAACCATTTTATAAAATTATTAATTTGACTTGTATCAAATTGCTCGTCCGTCTGAGCGCAATCGAGTTCGAAATCAATAAGCGAATGGATAGTCATCGCAAAAGAAATTGCTGCAGAATCTAAATCACTAATCGCTAACTTGCCCTGCTCGGCTAAGTATTGAAGCAGCATCTTTGTCGCCGCAACCATTTTGTTCGTTTCATCAATGAGGATTTGCGCTGCATCAGGATTAGTTGTGCGCTCCGCGTAAATGACTTTATAGAAATTCATCATCGCTTCATTTGAAATCATTTGTTTGTAGCTCGCAACATATTGGCAGAGAATTTCATACGCGCTAAGAGACATGTCTAGTTCCGGTGGAGTTTGATTTGCTTTTGACTGTTCGCGCAAAAATTGATACATTTCGCGAATCAAACTCTCTTTTGAGTCGAAATGATTATAGAGCGACGGCTTCCGAATGCCAACCGCTTCGGCAATCTGCGACATTGAGAGACTCTTCAAGCCGTACTCGGCAGCGAGATCAAGAGTAGCCAAGATTATCCGTTCTTTTGTCTTCATATTTGGATTATACTACCGAACGGTAGTTTTTGGCAAGATACACTCGAAATCTGGTGCGCATATTTCTTGCCGATCGGGATTTTAGCAGCGCTACATTTTAGAGAGAAAGCATAGTATTATATAGTTCCGGCGAGAGTGAAGTCATTAGAATCATTACAACGCTCGCGACTTCGATAAGTGCATGGCCGATCATAATCGGCACTGGATTTCGATGCTTCTGATAATGCCAGCATAAAATAATAGTTAGTGGCAAGAATGAGAGAAAGCGATAGATGATATATTTCGCATCGAGCAGAGTCGGAATAAAGCAGTGCTGAAGTGCGAAAAAGAAGGCCGGCACGAAAATTGCCGCATACTTGTTCTTAATTTGGTTTACGCCGCAGCCAAGATAAAGGCCGTCTTCCGCAAAAGAAACGGTTGCTGGCAAGAGAATAAAGTTTATAATCGCGAGCGCCGCCGGAATTGGCGCGATCATCATTGGCGCCGAATACGGGAACTTGCCATAGCAAATCAAACCAGCAAGATACATGCCCCAAGTGCCGACAAATAGCACAATGAGCGTCATAATAATGATCTGCTTCTTCGTGGTCTTACCTTTTTTATAATTAATTAGCTCAGCATAGTTGCTTTTTGCTTTCTTTGTAAGTAAAACGAGAATGAGAATCGTTATAATATTCACGATTGTGGCGACAATTGACCACCAATTACTAATACCCTCTAAACTCTGACGCGTGATTTGAGCGCCAAGCAAAAAGATTGCTAAAAATAGAATTGAGCGGATCGGTAAAAGATATTTCATTTTATTCATAAAGATATTATAATATACGCAGTAGGTCGGCGACTAGGATACCGACCTGTGTGGTAGAAAGTTACCCTAACCTAACGGCGGGTAACTTTTTTGAGCTTCGAACTCCGAATACTCAACTCCACAATCACATGCAGACATGAAATTCTGATGGTCATGCTTCGCCTTTCTCTAGGAGCCTCTAGCTGCCTAGTATCGCCGTTCACCGAAGGCCCCTGCGATTCGGGTCCTAAGTGGTCGTACGACAAAACACTCCAGGC
>JAFWLZ010000037.1 GCA_017510835.1 Candidatus Saccharimonadota bacterium | reverse complement strand
TTGGGAGTTGTTTTAGCTTTTCTTTAAGCTTAGGCGTCATATATTATTATCCTACCACAAAAATCCGCCCAGTTTCCCGGGCGGTTTTTGGAACATGTTTGTTTTACATGTTAACAGTCGGTCTCCTCATCGGTACAATCTTGGACATCTGGCTCATCGCCACCACCCAAGAACTGCTGAATTATTCCGGAAAAACCAGTGCCATTTTGACTCATCGACTGAGATGAAGACTCGACGCAAGCATTGACATAATCATCGCCATATTCGCCATAGATTGACTTACAAATATCAGTAATAAACTCGGTCATTGCGCCCGATAGTGCTTCTTCGATATCGTCTTTGAGCGTGTCAATCTTCTTTGCGTCACTTGGCTCTTCGACACTCTTTTTGTCGTAAGTAACCTTCAAGTCGGCATTTGTTTCGTTGCCATCGATATCCTGGATGAACTGAACTCCGACAAGCTTGTGGGTCCATGGAGTAATACTTACCTTGATTTTTGCATCAGGAAGCTCTTCCTTTTCCTCGCTTTCCTCTTCACTACTCGATGATGAACTTTCGCTACACTTCGTAAGTTTTTCGAATGCATCAGCTTCGCCGATCTTCTTACTAAACTCTTTACTCTTATCTTTATTTACTTTTAGAGTATAGACCTTTGCGCCATCCTTATCCGATACGCTCGCCTTATCGTCGATCTCTAAGAATGCATTGTCTTTATAAATATCAGCAATCTTATCCTTTGAATCCTGCGAGAAGATGTCACCTAGATTCTCAAGAATACAGCTTGCGCCGCTGTTATATTCCTTGACATCACTTGCGGTAATCTTGTACCAGTTGCCATCAACCTTCTCGGCGAGGCTACTAACAATTGAGGAAATCAATGAAGAGAAGTCCATGTCGCCTTCTTGAGAAGTCGCAAAGTTTTCGATCAATCCTGCAAAATCGACTTCTTCTGCAAGCTTCTTAAGACCGTCTAGCTTCAAATAAACGTTTCCACCGTCAATATATGCAGCCGAGAATCCAAGTTCAATGTCCTGGCCATTATACTCGGCCTTGATTGTGCCGCTACCGGAAATATTCTTGCCGGACTTTATTGCTTCCACGCTATATGTCATATCCGTGCCGGCAACCGTAGAATTAATATTTCCACCAAACTGAACATCGTCAGCCGCCCAGAAATTAGCCAAAGCATCACGCAATGCTGCGTCCGGAGCTTCGTGAATCATCGCCCATACTGCAAAGCCAACACCACCACCAATCAAAAGAACAGCAAAGATAATCAAAAATGCAATTAGACCTTTCTTTGATTTTTTCTTTGGTGTAATTGCGTTAGATTCTGTAATAGGAGCAGCTTCAACGACTGGCTCAGCCTTTGGCTCTTCTGCTGACACCTCTGGAGTCTCCTCTGCAGCCGGAGCTTCTTCTGTGCTCTCTACCGCAGGAGTTTTCTCGGCAGGAGTATCCTCGACTGGGGCTTCTTCGACCGGAGTCTCTTCCGTCGGAGTTTCCTCGATCAGATCTTTATTTTCTTCGTCTTTAGGCATTTCTTCTCCTTCCTCCTTTTTTTCTTCTTCCTTTTCTTCGGCTTCTTTTGTTTCAGGGAAATCAGATTCAAGATCTCCCGACGAAATCGCACCCTCTAGGCGTTTCTCATCCTCTTCTTCACTCATTACCACCCTCCTCTACGGTGTATTTACCCTCATCAAGTCGCACATTACAACGCGTATGGGCGCGCACGCACGCATCGATAGATTCGTAATTATTTAGAGTATCAATAGCAAAGCACATTAACCATACCGATAATGCAGCAAAGAAAATCGTCGTGCAAGCAAAAAGAACATAAAAGAACTTATACTTGCCCGTCACCCGATGATTCTCTGGGTGTTTTTCGCGATAAAGTGGCGCCGCCTTAATGCGGGACTTTATAGTTTTCTTTGACGACTTCGAGACCTTCGCAGTGGTTCCCTTGGTCGCTGGCTGCTTTTTCGTAGCCATTTATTGCCCTCCATTTAAACTCACTTAAAACCATATTACCATAAACTTTTTGTTCGTGCTATTATTGTATTAGTAATTTGCTTATGTATTAAGGGAGAAAGGCATCAATATATGCAGAATAAAAACACGTTAATTAAATATATCCATGCGCGACAAATTCTTGATTCGCGCGGTAATCCAACCGTCGAGGCAGACGTTATTCTTGAAAGCGGCCACGCAGGACGCGCTGCTGTCCCATCTGGCGCTTCAACCGGCGCCGGCGAAGCGCTCGAACTTCGCGACGGCGACAACGAACGCTATGGCGGTAAAGGCGTCTTGAAGGCCGTCTGGAACATAAATAACAAAATCGCTGACGTACTAGTTGGCAATGACGCTTCCAACCAAAAAGCCATCGATCAATTGATGCTCGATTTAGATGGCACAGAGAACAAATCAAAACTTGGCGCTAATGCTATCCTGGCAGTCTCCCTTGCCGTAGCAAAAGCTGTCGCCCATGCCAAAAATCTCCGCTTTTATGAATATGTCGCGGAACTCGCTGGTACAACCGACGAGATGTGCCTCCCTATGCCGATGATGAATGTTATGAATGGCGGCGCACATGCCGGCTGGTCGACCGATTTTCAAGAATACATGATTATACCTGTTGGTGCTACGAGCATTAATGATGCCGTCCGTATGGGCGCAGAAGTTTTTCATACTCTCGCTAAAGTCCTCAAAGAACGCGGCTACGTTACTACTGTCGGTGACGAAGGCGGCTATGCTCCACGCGTCCACGATGGCAACAATGAGCCACTCGAATTGATCAAAATCGCCATCGAAACCGCAGGCTATCGCCTCGGCGAAGACATCTGCATCGCAATGGACGTTGCTAGCTCCGAATTTGCCGCAGATGACCATTACGAACTTAAGACGAATGGCGACTGGAAGACAAGCGATGACCTCGCCAACTGGTATCAATGGATTATCGATAATTATCCGGTAGTTTCCATCGAGGATGGCCTCGGCGAAAACGACTGGGATGGCTGGAAGATGCTCACAGATCGCTTCGGCAAAAAGATTCAGCTCGTAGGCGACGATCTCTTTGTAACAAATTCTAAGTTGCTCAAAAAAGGCATCGAAATGGGCGCCGGCAATTCTATCCTTATCAAGCCAAACCAAATCGGTTCACTTTCCGAGACAATCGAGGCCGTCCTTCTCGCCAAGAAAAACCATTACACTTGCGTCATGTCGCACCGCTCTGGCGAAACCGAGGATACTTCTATTGCGCATCTCGCTGTCGGTCTCGGCACTGGCCAGATCAAGACCGGCTCACTCAGTCGCAGCGAACGCATCGCTAAATACAATGAACTCATGCGCATTGCTGAAGCAAATTCGACTCTTGGTCTCAACAATCCATTCTCGCTCTAACCAACAAAAATAGCCTCCATGATGGAGGCTATTTTTTAATGCTCTTTAGTAACCACGTCCCCAATCGTCATCGTCGTCATCATTACCACTGTAATCCCAATCGTCGTCATCGCCATCGTCATTGTCGTCATCATACCAACTCCAATCATCATCGTCGTCATCATCATCGTCGT
>JAFWLZ010000036.1 GCA_017510835.1 Candidatus Saccharimonadota bacterium | reverse complement strand
GCATTCAAGATAAAAGGATTGCCGCCGAGACAGTAAATAATGCCCGGATCGTACTGGTCAAGATATTCCTCGAGCTCTTCTTTTCTACCGAAGAACTGACGCAAATCCAAGACCTGAGGATCGAAGCCGTACTGCAAAAACAAGGCAGTTTTATCGCCTAAAATCCCGGCCACATAATCTTCTGGCCGATAGTCGCGCGCATTTCGAATAATTAACACACGGCGATTGCCACCCGCTAAACGTCGTAGCGTTTTTGGATAATTGCCAAGCTCACTACTTGCAAGAAATAGTCTCATACTGACTCCCTTTCTCTTTATTTTAGATACAAGTAAAGCCGCCGTCAACAGGCAAAATTACGCCCGTGACATAGCGCGCCTCATCGGAGGCGAGAAAGACCGCAGCGGCGTCTAATTCGCCCGGCTTGCCGTAGCGCTGCATCGGAACATGGCTCCTCGCGAACTCCTGGAAATCTGGCGTTGCAAGAACGTCTTTCGTGAGTTCTGTTTCAAAATAGCCTGGGCAAATTGCATTACAGGTAATTCCTTCAGTTGCAAGTTCAGCTGCAACGGCACGCGTAAAGTTCACGACCGCACCTTTCGATGCGTGATAGGCTGTACTGAATAATTGCGTATTACCGACAAGACCATACATGCTCGCGATATTAATAATGCGGCCATAATTATTTTCCTGCATAATTTTTGCGAAGGCGCGCGTCATCTTGAAGACACTCGTTTCATCAGCGGCAATCGTAAAATCCCATTCTTCGTCAGTCATATCGAGGACGCCATTATTCTTGGCGGCGCCGGCACAGTTGAGAAGAATATCAATACGACCAAATTCTGCCTCGGCCTTTGCGGCAGCAGCGTCAATTTCGTCCGAATTCGTAACATCACATTTAATCGGGAGGACACGAACGCCATATTCAGCTGTAAGTTTGTTCGCGAGTTCTTCGAGGCGCTCAAAGCGGCGCGCCAAAATTACGAGGTCAGCACCCTGCCTCGCAAAGGCAGTCGCCATCTGAATCCCAAGCCCAGAACTTGCGCCGGTTACTACTGCATTTTTCCCTGATAAATCAAACATATTCCTCCTATCCTTTTTGCAGATACTTTTCTATTGGCGACTCCTCGATATCGCCATATCCTTCGCCCTCGAGCGTTATCGAGTACATTTCGATACCACACTTAGCCACCTCGTCGGCATCAATATGTAAATACCGCGTCAATTGTTTATTAAATTCTATTTCTAGGCATTGATGCTCTTTTTCGAAAAAGAAGCTGTTCGTACCAGTTGAATTTTCAATGTAATTTAATCTCGCCTCGGACGCATCGCAAAAGTTATCAAACATAAACGATTTATCTATACTCTCAAACTGATATTTTACCCATTCGCAATCTTTACGGTCAATACTAGCGGACTCGCCGCGCTTAGCCTTCTCGATGGCATGCCTAATATTATCGAGCGCGTTTCCCGCATCGGACTCGATTTCATATTCTGTTGCTGACGAACCGCCAGTAATACTCTCGAGCCATTCTTTTACCGCGTTAGGATTATTTAGTAATAAGTATGCCAAAACTGCAAGAATTATCAGTGGTACGGCACAAACGATACAAATCACAATAACGACAGTTTTGAGACCGTTATTGTCCGTTTTTTTCACATTGTTGCTCATAGTTTTATTATACTATAGTTTCTGATACATTTTGACGTGGGCGGCAGCATAGGATTTGTCACTAAAGAGGCTGAGACCTCGGAATTCCCACGGCGCAGGCGATTCAGGATGGGAAAGCACAAAAATGCCGCCATGTTTTAAGTGCTTCAGGATTTCCTCAATATACTCATACTGCGGATTCTCATACGGAGGATCGGCAAAAATAATGTCATATTCGTCGCGAAGTTTGCGAACGATTTTACCTTGTGATTCGAGTTTGAATTTGGCGATGTTATTATGGATCGTCGTTGTCGCTTTGCGATTATTCTCGAGAAAATCTACTTCAGCTGCGCCGAGCGAAAGCGCTTCAAGGCCAATCGCGCCACTGCCCGCAAATGCGTCAAGAATGATTTTGTCTGCAATTTCGCCGCGGAGACGATTGAAGATTGCGGAGCGTTCACGGTCACCCATTGGGTGCGTCTTATCGGTCTTTGGCGTATCGATGAGACGGCCACCGAGTTTGCCTGAAATGATACGGATTTGGCTATTTTTTCTTGGCATATTTGCTCCCCTTTTTCTTTGATTTATTTGCCTGCTGGAGGCTCGAAGCCCAACCAAGCGTAATCATCCGAATTATTTCCGGAATCAGAATTTCGCGCGTTTCGCGAACCAGTCGCGTGTTCCAGCCATCTTGCAAGAATACATCATACATGCGGTAGGCATGGACGCGCTCTAATGTTGCGTAGAATTCTTTTTTGATATCAATATCTTCAAGATCAGCTTTTTTAAGTCTCTTCGCAGCAAGACGCTTAATACCGATTGGTCGAATTACATAAGCAACGCCGAGCTCATAGGCGATATGCTTCGTCATTACGCCACCAGCACCCCAATATAACCAGTTATTGCGGACGGCTTGCGCAAGGCTATCGCCACGCATGATACCTTTAACTTCGTGACCAAATATCTTTTTGTAATCTTTATCCGTCATTAGCTCGTCGACAACTTCGCGGAATGGATAATGATGTGCTGGCGTGAGACCATCCGTAATCGCATGCGCCATCCAGGCTGCCTCGAAGGCGGCGCGCTCATGATTATGATCAATGAGAGCCTGCGTGAGATTATATTGATGATCGAGAATATACCCAATCAAAACACCATCATCATGCTCGGGCTGGATGAAATGCTCCGGTTCGTCAACGCCTGGTGATTTCGTTTTCAGGCCATCAGGTCCGCGCGTTCCTTCAAAATAGAGAATCTTTTCAATACTCGGAAAATTACGCGCGTCACGACCGAGCTCCTGCGTCAGCATAAGACGAGCAGCTTTATCAAGTTTCTGATGGACACCAATAAGCTTCCCTGAGCGTTTGGATCCTTTGATTATATCTAGAGTAGCGTACATATTAGTTAAGAGTAGTTAAGCGTTGGTATTTGCGAACAGATGCGCTTAGCTCTTTATATTCTAGCATATCGTAAGCGTTTTTGCGGAAATCCTTGACGAGCTTATCAGCTTTATGAATGAGTTTCGTATCTGTTATTGAGGCAATGCGCAAGTCCATTGCGCCATGCTGGAGTGCGCCATAGATTTCACCCGGACCACGCAGTTTTAGGTCGACTTCGGCGAGATAAAAACCGTCTTGCGAATGTTCAATTTCGCGCAGACGCCGCGTCGGACTATCCGAAGTAGAGTTTACGAGATAACAGTAGCTCGCCGCACTACCGCGCCCAACGCGGCCACGCAGCTGGTGAAGCTGACTGAGGCCATATTGATCCGCGTCGGCAATTACCATTACAGTTGCATTCGGAACATTAACACCAACCTCAACTACCGTCGTACTAACGAGAATATCGATTTCGCCGTTTGCGAAGAGTGTCATTATTTCATCCTTTTCGGCCGGCTTCATTTTGCCATGCAAAAATGCGACGTTGTGGTTCGGGAAACGATGCGAGATTTTCTGAACCTCGGATTTGACGGATTTCAGTTCGCTCTCACCTTTATCATCGATTTTCTTGCAGATATAGTAGGCCTGGTGTTTCGCCTCGAGTTCTTTTTCGACGGCATCCCACATCTGTTTTGTGCTGCTCGGCGAAATGATTTTCGTCGTAATCGGTTGGCGCCCAGCCGGGAGTTCGTCGAGAACCGACACGGCAAGATCGCCAAAAATCGTAAGCTGGAGCGAGCGCGGAATTGGCGTTGCCGTCATCGAAAGAAGGTGCGGCATCGTATGCGCCTTGGCGAGAAGTTTCTGACGCTGCGCCACACCAAAACGATGTTGCTCGTCAATAATTGCGAGACCGAGATTCTTAAAAATTGTATCGTCGGTTATTAAGGCATGTGTGCCAATAACAAGATCAACCTCACCTGCTTTGATATGTTTTTTGAGTTCTGGTTTACGCTTGGTCGAGCCGGTCAGTAGCGCGATATTTAGTTTATCGCCAAAGAGTTTCTGAAGCGATTCGGCATGCTGTGTGGCAAGCACTTCGGTTGGCGCCATCAGAGCCGTCTGAAAGCCGGCATTTGCGGCAGCAAAGGCGCTTAAAGCCGCAACCATCGTTTTACCCGAAC
Organism: Candidatus Saccharimonadota bacterium; assembly: GCA_017510835.1. Lineage (GTDB taxonomy): Bacteria > Patescibacteriota > Saccharimonadia > Saccharimonadales > Saccharimonadaceae > UBA2834. The sequence goes on along the minus strand of JAFWLZ010000036.1, from coordinate 11,363 downwards.
CAACATCGCCTTGCAAAAGACGATTCATCGGGATTTCATTGTCCATATCTTGAATAATTTCCCAGGTTGCAACACGCTGTGCATTCGTGAGTTTGAATGGTAGCTTTGTAACGAATTGTTTGAATTTTGCCATATCTGCCTTGATTGGGGCAGTCTTAAGCTTCTGATTCTCCTCGCGATTCAGTCTAGCAGCAAGCAAAAGCGAGAAAAGTTCCTCGACAGCGAGATATTCTCGGCCCTTCTTGGCCTGCTCGATTGTATTTGGAAAATGGACATCAAGAAGTGCGTCGGCACGACCGGCGAAATTTGGAATCATATCCGGCACGAGCGCGATATTGTTCTGCATCGATTTGATAAATTTCTTAAAATCTGGCGATTTAATACTGCCGCGCGCAGGATAAATCGGCTGAATTTTGTCTGAAGTCGGCGCATCATATTCGTCGCTCTGAATTGCGGACGGGTTCTGAAGCTGGTAGCGGCCATAGCTCAACTTCATTTCGCCGCTAAAATAATACTCGTGATGCTCGGTGAATTGTTTGGCGCGATAGGGCTGATTAAACCAAATCGCCTTGATGGCGCCGGTTTTATCGCGAAGCGTAGCCTCGGTCAGAGTAAGGCGACCGCGTATACGACGAGTCGATATCTGTTCAACGCGAGCGCGCACCGTAACTTTGCCCGGTTTTAGGTCGGAAATATTTTGCGCCTGTTGGAAGTTTTCATAATCGCGCGGTAAGTGATAGACGAGGTCGCGGAGCGTGAAAATGCCGGCCTTATTCAGGACCGCAGCAGTTTTGGGCCGATACCCTTAACCTCCTCGATTGGCCTCGCCAAATCCATATCTATATTATATCTTATTCGGGCATAAAAAAGCCGCGACTCACCAGGTCGCGGTCTTTTTGTTAGCTATCATAGGTTGGGGTCATATTTTTCCGGATCGAGTAGAAACGCCCCTCTTTCCTCGTCGATGGCAAGAATACACCATCTTGTCTGAACATCTCTTGGCGACTTCAACCTAAATGGGTCTTTTTCGACAATAACGCAATGCCAGCAGATTTTTATCGGAATTTCCAAAGGTTCTTCATCATCAATTGCTATCCAAGTGTCCCACTTTTCATGAAGACTATAGATGTCGATTTCGTCTACTTTTCGAGCAATCAGCCCATCAACTAGATATTTTGCCTCCTCGGCATCAGCAATACACCACTTGTGGTCGCAATATCTAGTACTCGGGAGAGAGAGTTCCTCGGTCTGCTCATGCACAAAGTCTAGTTCGAGTTCATGTGTATACGAAAGCGAGAGCGGATCTTCTGTGAACCACCAGAAGCTACTATCGTAGTTAGCAAAGATAATGAAACCTTCTTTTATTTTCATTATCCATGACACTTCGCTGCAAATATAATCTTCATCTCCGATATAGCGATAGTCTTCGTCGAAGATCATATAGTTGCAGCTTCCGGTATTTATGCCGAAATACAGACGCTCGCCAACCGTAGACTCTTTTACGAATCTACAAATTTTTCCATAGTTCTCAATGCTACATTCTGGACTTAAGATTCCTTTTTTCATGGCCAATTCCTCCTTGAACGCCACAAAAAGCTCTAGATAAACTAACAAATCTATAAATGAGCCCGGGTTTCTTCCTCAGTTAGTTTAACCCGCTATATGTTTTTATATTATATCAAATTTTGGCGATTTTGTCAATAGCCACCCCCTAGTCGGCCGGCTCAGTTGGGGCGTTTTCGGCGCGCCATTTGGCGATTTCGCCATGATTACCATTAAGGAGAACTTCTGGGACTTTCATACCGCGGAATTCGGCCGGGCGAGTATACTGAGGATACTCGTAGTTATCACCATCAGAAAAACTCTCAATTTCAGCGCTAGTCTCACCACCAAGCACGCCAGGAATCAGGCGAACAATCGAATCGATCACAGTCATTGCCGGTAATTCCCCGCCGGTGAGAATAAATTTGCCAATCGAAACCTGATAATCTACAAGTGTCAAAATGCGTTCATCATAGCCTTCATAGTGTGGACAAATAAAGATATAGTTGTCGCCAGCGTTTGCGAGCTCAGCCGCACGCGCCTGGTCCCAAATACGCCCCTTCGGCGTCATTAAGACAACCTTTGCATCAGGGTTACGCGTCTTTGCATCTTCAACGGCGGCAAAAATTGGCTCTGGCTTCAAAAGCATACCATCGCCGCCGCCATAAGGCGTATCATCAACCTGATGGCGTGGACCGAGACCAAACTGGCGCAGGTCAATTAACTCGAATTCAACGAGACCTTTATCTTGCGCCTTCCAGAGCATCGACTGGTTAAAAACCTTGTCGAACATCTCTGGGAATAATGTTATTACAGAGATTTTCATTTCTTTTCGACTTTTACGAGCGCCGGGCGAATCAATTCGCCTTCGTAGCGGTAGCCAGCGCGGAGCGTTTCGGCGATTACTTCTTTATCGCCATCGCCTTCAACCATTACGGCATCATGGATATCCGGATTAAAAGTAGAGCCTTTTTTACTCTCGACGCGCTCAAGCTTCAACTCCTTTAATGTCTTAGCGAGGCTCTTTTCGAGCGGTTTAAGCGATTCATTGGCGACGATAGCACGGTCAATATCGTCAAGAAGTGGCAAGAACTTCATAATTGTTGCATTTTTTACAACACTTCCATAATGTTCTTTTTGAACTTCCGCCTGTCTGCGAAAATTCTCAAAATCGGCACGCGTGCGCTGGAGGTCATTCGTAAGCTCAACAACTTTCATAGCGTCAAGCGTTGCTTCGCCCTTCTCTTCATTTGTAGCCGACTCATCGGCGGCGCTATTATTTATATCTATCTCTGGATTACCCTCAATATTAACCGACTCGGCGGCGTCATTATTTTCATTCATCGTATAATACCTCCTCTAACATTAAACCAGCGTGACGCACAAGCGACATCACGCGCTTATATGACTGGCGGGTAGGGCCAAGCACGCCAATATAACTACGATCAGAATATGGCGAACGAAAACGCGACACAATCAGCGAAACATTCGACTCTTTGCCGACTGGATTCTCGGAACCAATATAGACATTAATTGCCTCGTTTGGCTGAACTTCCTGAAGCCATGGCTTGATATTGTCTAGCAACTTACCAACCGCCTGAACCTGAGCATTCTGAATAAACTCCGGCTGCGCAAAGAGGCCACCGAAACCCGAAATATAGAGCTGATCGCCAATTGTTGCAAGGCCAAGATTGCCGGTTAACTCAACAAGACTATCGACAGCTGTACGAATCGCATAATCGGCACGAGTCTGCGCCTGAATGCGCGTAGCGAGCGCTTTAGTGGTGCGGTCAGACTTATTCTCTGGCTCAAGGGCTTTTGGCTTGTCGATAGCACCATCCAAATCTTCTTGAAGGGCGTTCACATAAAGCCGGTAGCCAGCATCGGTCGGGATACGTCCAGCGGAAGTGTGCGGCTGCGTAATATAACCCATCTGCTCGAGCTTGCCCATCTCGGCGCGAATTGTCGCCGACGAACAATCAAAAAGCTTCGCGAGCGTCACCGAGCCAACTGGCGTGGCGAGCTCTGCATATTCTTCAATAATCGCGAATAGTATTTCTCTTTGACGATCTGTCATCTTGCCTTATATTTTACGCTTTTTAGCACTCTTTGGCAAGGTCTGCTAATTATTTGTTTGCTGGAATACGGTAGTAAGACGGGTTCTGGTCTAGTACCGTAACGACGGTTCCGTTGTCGAGATTGCTTATATATTCATAAATATCAGCCGAATTATCTTCTTGTCCATCATGGTTGTAAATACGGACATTACCTCCGTCCTCAATCGCGATGATATAGCAACCTTCTGTGAAGAGAATATCGTTTGCTTTGGCGACGTAAATTTTCTTCGTACTATCGGTATAGATATGAATCGTACCATCTGCTTCGTAGGCATAGTAATAATCATCATGAACAAACACTCGCTTGCCGGCGCGAATAATTTCCTTACCATTGCTAAGCTGGATGAGACAGTAAAGGCCGTTACTCTTTGCGACGATATATTTCCCCTCCGCCCAAGCCATTTCGGCGTATTGCTCCGCCTTTACGTCGTAGAAGAACTCGTCGTAAGCAAATTCAGTCACAATGCGGTTATCAGTGACGGAGAAGATTGCAGATTGAGCTGATTCGGGATCGAGAACGAGATAATTCTTTCCGCCCCAAACAAATGGCGTGACAGCATGATAGTCTTGTTCCGGAATGGTTGTGAGTGAGGATTTCTTATTTTCGATTTCGTAAAGATAGAAGCTTGAGCCGTCACGGATTAGAATATTACCTTCTGAAATCTCGGCTGCTTTTTCACAATTCTCAGTTTTACAGCGATACCCCTCAACTTTGCCGTATTTCGCTGGGCCTTCCTGTTCTTGGCCGGAACCGGTCTGAACACCACCTTGCGTGGCAGCAATAATCGCATTTACTGCGAGCCAGATACCGACGATTAGAATAATACCAAAGAAAATACCAATCGCAATATAGATACCAGTGCGCTTAGCTTTCGCGGCTTCTTCGGCAAGTTTTTGCTGACGTGCAAGCTCGGCATTATAGGCATTGATTTGAGCAAGCTGCTCGTTCGCTTCTTCACGCGTCGACTTTACGACACTCTGCGTCTGAACATTTTCGAGATTGCCTTGGTTGAACTTTAAAAAGGGATTATTTTGAATCACTTTATCGAGCATTGACTGGTTGTCTTGCTCAGTATTATGGTTCTGATCCTGCTCGGGTTTTTGCTCACCAAGATTTTTCTCGTCCATGATACAATATTATCATAAATAGGATAAAAATGCTTAAGATTAACACGGAGTAATTACAGTAATGGACGAAAAAATCGCAAAAATCAAAGAATGGCTAGGCACTGGAAGTATCAATGTATTTGGTTTACCGTATTCCGGAAAAGATACAGTCGGCTTGAGGCTTGCTGATTTGCTCGGCGCTAAATTCTTGAGCTCCGGCTTAATTCTCCGTGCCGCCGAAAAAGAAGATAAAGATCTCGCAAAAGACCTCGCTGCCGGCAATCTTGCGCCAACCGAGACTTTTAAGAAAATTATCATGCCATATTTTAGTCGTGAGGATCTAAAAGGTGCTCCACTTATTCTTAGTAGTGTTGGTCGCTGGGAAGGCGAAGAAATTGACATTATGAATGCCGCCCGCGAAGGAGGCCATGAAATAAAAGCCGTTGTTTTGCTGAATATTTCCGAAGATGAGGCAAAAGCGCGCTGGGATGCCGCAAAAGTATCTGGAGACCGCGGCGAACGCAGCGACGATCGCGAGAAGAAAATTCTCGATAATCGTATCAACGAGTTTATTACGAAAACTATGCCGGTTATTGAAACGTATCGCAACGAAGGCCTTCTTATCCCAGTTCACGCAATTGGTGACCGAGACGAAGTATTCAATGCCGTCATTGACGAGCTTGTAAAATTCACCGAAAAGACTGACTAGCAAATTCTTTGCTGCCTCTATAGAGCACAGCGTTCCGCTAGCCCGTCTTCACGGGTAGCGGCCGCTTCGTACTCGGCAGCAGCCTCCGTAAGTCTCTAAAGAGGCAGCCATGAATTTGCTGAGACGAATTTTTGACTGTTTTAGGAACATACGGAGCCGACGAGGCGAGTACGAGACGGCAATCGCCCGTAACGACGGGCCGATTGAACGTCGTTTCCGAAAATAGTTAAAAATTAGTCTCTCTTCAACATTACCGTAAATGCATCCGAAGGGATGTCGACTTTACCGAAGCGTTTCATGCGCGCTTTGCCGCGTTTTTGTTTCTCCATCAATTTCGCCTTGCGATCACGATCGCCAGTATGAATTTTGACCGTAACATCCTTGCGATAAGCACCTAGAGTTTCGCGCGCGATAATGCGTGCACCAATTGCAGCCTGGAGTGCGACTTCGAAGTTTTGACGCGGGATAACTTCTTTCAATTTCTTCGTCACGGTGCGACCGATGCCGTCCGCTTCACTACGGTGCGCCATCACACTGAGCGCATCGACGCGCTCGCCAGCGACTAAGAAATCGATACGAACAAGATCCTCGGCCTGATAGCCGCCGAGTTCGTAGTTGAAGGAGGCATAGCCGCTCGTGGCGGATTTCAGCTGATCATAGAAGTCTGTAAGGAGATTTGCCATCGGCGCTTCAAAATCAATAATCGCACGCGTATCGATATACGAAATATTTTTCTGAACGCCACGTTTACTAACAATAAGTTCAAGAATAGAGCCAATATATGCTTTTGGCGTAATAATTTCACCTTTCGCCCAAGGCTCGCGTATTTCTAATACACGGCTGACATCTGGCAAATCGGAAGCCGAGCGGATATCTAGCTCCTCGCCATCAGTTAAGGTAACATGATAGTCGGTCGATGGGTTTGTAACAATAAGATCGAGTTTAAATTCGCGCTCAAGTCGCTCGCGAATAATATCCATATGTAAAAGGCCAAGGAAGCCAATACGGAGCCCAAAACCGAGTACCGGCGAATTCTCTGGCTCAAATTGAAGCGCAGAATCGCTAAGCGCTAGTTTTTCGAGCGCCTCTTTAAGGTCTTTATATTGATCATTGCTTACCGGGAAGAAACCAGCATAGACAAATGGATGGACGTTTTTGTAGCCCGGTAAAGCTTCTTTGGCCGGAGTTTTCGTAAGCGTGACTGTGTCACCGACTTTTGCTTCGCGCGTGGCTTTTAGATTAGTTACAATATAGCCAATTTCACCGGTCGAGAGTTCGCTCTGTGGAGACATTTTCGGATTCAAAACGCCGACTTCAAGCGCAATATCATTGCTGCCGGTCGCGATCATATGAATATTAGCATTTTTCGGCAGACTGCCTTCAAAAATACGAACATAGAGAACGACACCGCGGTAGTCGTCGAAGTAAGAATCAAAAATCAGAGCTTTTAATTCATCAGAGTCGCTTTTTGCTGGCGCCGGGACGCGCTCAATAATAGCATCGAGGACTTTATCGACATTCTCGCCGGTTTTAGCAGATACTTTAATAATCTCCGACTCGTCACAGCCGAGCAAATTGATAATCTCTGCCGAAACGCGCGGAACGTCACTGGCCGGCAAATCGATTTTATTAATCACTGGGATAATCTTTAAATCTTGCTCAAGCGCAAGGTAAACATTCGCTAGAGTCTGCGCCTGAATACCCTGCGTTGCATCAACAACTAGAATTGCGCCTTCGACAGCTTGTAAACTGCGGGAAACTTCATAAGAAAAGTCGACATGCCCTGGCGTATCGATAAGATTCAAAACATGGCCCTTATACTGCATATGAGCAGGGGCGAGTTTAATCGTGATTCCCTTTTCGCGCTCGAGTTCCATACTGTCGAGCAACTGAGACTTCATCTCGCGCTTAGCAACCGTTCCGGTTAATTCGAGCATGCGATCAGCAAGCGTAGATTTACCATGATCGATGTGCGCAATAATGCAAAAATTTCGAATCTTATCTATATTCACAACAATATTTTACCACATTGTCAATAGTTTTTGCTATTTGAGAAGCTCAAAAGCAACGATAATTAAGGCCAGTACGATACGATAAATACCGAATGGTTTGAGCGAATTTTTCTTGCGAAGATATTTCATTACAAAATAAATTGCGATCAAACCAGAAACAAATGCAATTATATTCGCAAAAGCCAGCATAGAAAGATTTGCCGAGATATATTCGCGCGAGGAACTCGAGATTAGGCTCTTCGCCATCACACCAAACATGATAGGAATACTCGCTAGGAATGAATAGTCGGCTGCCGATTTACTGTCGAGACCAGTCAAGCGGCCAGCAACAATCGTTGAACCAGAACGCGAGGTGCCCGGAATTAATGCGACGCACTGCGCGAGACCAATAATAAGCGCGCGCGGCTTCGTAAGTTCATTCTCATTTTTGAGTTTCGACATTTTTGGCAAGCGATCAATCGCTAACATTGCGATACCGACTAGTGCCATTGCGCAGGCAATCACAATCATGTTTGAGAAGAACCATGAACTCTCGATGAAATCCGAGAGCAATAGACCTGCAATCACGGCCGGAATCGTCGTAATAATCACATTCACGGCAAGGCGAAAATTATGATTCACGAAAATATCGACAATAATTTGCAAGATGCGTTTGCGGTAGAAAATCAGGAGCGCAAGAAGGGTGCCGAGATTGATGAATTCCAAAAAGAGGTGGAAATCCGCGCTACGCCCACCGAGGATTTGTTGCATTACTTCGAGATGCCCAGAGCTTGAAACTGGGATAAATTCCGTAACGCCTTGTGTTAGGCCGAGCCAGAAAGCTTGAAACCACTCCATTATTCTTTATATGCTCCTGTATGCTTACTTCCATTATATATCATTGTCGGGATGCCCTTCGCATGGATGTTATTCGTAACAATATCGTTATTCTTCTGAATAATATCCGTCACCTCCTGGGAATGGGCGCGCTCTTTAATCTCCTCGCGTTCTTTCGTATGGTAACCGTATTCGCGTAGCCAGCTAATCAACTTTTCTTCAGCCTCTTCGGCGGAATAATATTCATTAAATTCGGTCTGATACGAGCGCTTGTTTTCGCTTTTTTCAGTATATATCCGCTTTAGTATCTCGAAGGCCGGAGACTTTTCGCCGGCAAACTCGTCGGAGAGCCCTTGCAAGGTAACAGCATGAATGTAGCGAGTGATTAGTTCGGAGTTCTTGAATTTAAACTTGCCTTCGCCATCCTGAATCGGGAATGAGACAAGTTGGACGTTATATTTATCGAAGAAACCAGTTTCAAGTTGCGTGCGGAAAGATTGGAGACAGACCGAGCAACCTGGATCGAGGATATCGATCGCAAGTTTTGTTTCGCTATCGCCATTCGCAAACAACATTGCGCCATTTAGACCCAAGTCTTCATGCTCCCAATCGCGGAATTTATCCGGAATAGCCGAGAAAATTTCGCCCCAGTCCGAGAACCAATAGCCAACCGCTTCAATTGGATTCTTCGGGCCAGAGTCGCCATCAATACTACAGACCTCTGCGCCGAGCGCACAAGATTCTGGACGCTGAACATTACAGGTACCGAGTGACCAAAGCGCAAGACCAGCTTTTGCTCCCTCAACGAGCGACCAGACCGTAACGAGCACGATCAGGACCGATACGACCTCAATGCCAACCGAAATTGGTTTGACAAGATGCGGTTTTTTGACGATAACTTTACTAAGAATCGAGTTCTTAATGTCGTCCTTGAAACCAGTTTCGCATTTCTGAAGCGTAATACGTTTGCCAACGCAGCCCCATGACTTTTTAAAAGTCTTCCACCAACGTTTGCCAATGTCACGACGAAATATCGACAAGAAGCCGACAATGACCGACATTAGGCAAAGAATAATAAATGCAGCAATACAAACCATTAGCTAAGAATCCTTTCGAGAGTATTGATGGTTTTATCGATATCGGACGGACGAATATGATAACCGAAGGAAAAACGGATAAGCGGCGGATAATGCATCTTGTGGTCGAGATAATAATGGACGCAGAAATAGCCAGTGCGCGCCATAATACCCTCATTTGATAATGCCTGACCGAGCATATGACTATCGAGCCCCTCGATATAGAAAGACATCGTCGGATTCGGTTCTTCGTTGATAAGATGGACTTTTGGCTGAGACTTCAAGAAATCAAAGAGGCGCTGAGCACAATCGGCGAGATTCTGCTTATCAGCTTTGGAGCGCTTCTCGAGCCACTTGAGCGCTTCGCCAAAGGCGATGATCTCACCCCAAGCCTGGAGGCCGGATTCAAACTTTGTATAGGCATGGTTTGGCGATTCAGCAGAAAGCTGGTATTTATCCGCATCAACATCATCGACCATACCACCACCGATAAAGCTCGTTTCAATCTTGTCAAAAAGGTCGCGACGCACAATCATTAGACCGAGCGAAGGTCCGTACATCTTGTGCGCAGAACTGCAGATTGCGTCTGCCTCGGTTTTTTCGAGGATGTCCGACGAATGCGCAAGAGCTTGCGCCGCATCGATAATAATAGTACCTCCCTGCTTATGAACAGCCTTAACAAGCTCTTTGATATTTAGGAGCTTACGGCCGTCGATATTCGAAGCGGAATTGACGACAACGAGCGTCTTTTTAAAGTCGTATTTAGAAATATCGATTGAGCCGTCGCGCTCACGTTCCATGATTTCGCGTGGAATTCCCTGACGCTTCGCGAAAGTCATCGTGGAAAGAAATGGCGAATTATGCTCAATATCAGAGGTCATGACCTTTTTAAATAGACCGTTTTTGAACTGTTGGAGAAGAAGATTTATGCCATAAGTCGTATTAAGCGTGAAGGAGACGGAATAATCTTTGCTTTTAAGTTTAAGGTATTTTAGGACGGCTGCGCGAGTATCCTCAACGAGCTCATCGGTCTTACGACCCCAGGCGTATTTTACGCGCTCGCCACAAGAATTATGCTCGGTATAATATCGGTTCAGAGCGTCAATCACCGGTCGCGGACGTAGCGATTGGCAAGCCGAATCGAGATATACGTCGCCGTCGCGTAGATAATCAAAGTCGTCCATGAAAAATCTCCTCCACTAAAGTCTACTCTTATTTTAGCATAAAAAAGACCCCCGAGATAAATCCCGAGGGGTCAATTTAATAAAAATCATCGCGGCAACTAGCAATAAACTCACGCACTCGCCAGATCGGCTTAAGATAGAACTCAACAGCGCCATCCATTGCGGACTCCGTTGTAAACTCATACCTTCCAGCTAAACCCCAGATGTAAGCAATATATAAGCAATAGCCGCCAGTAATAAGCATACTAAAGAAGCCCATTCGGCTCCAGCCTGCACTCTGAGATATTATCTCGAAAACTATAACCGATACGGCCGCTATGCACATAATGTGCTTTGGGTCACGAAATAGTTTCGGCAAGACTAAAGCGGCAATCGCCATTACAGCAACTGTAGCAATCGCAATAGACGTCACGTGATAAACTATCGTGAGTCTCAGGGTCGACAAGAATCTATTCAAGACTAATCCACTCGGCGCCATTACCAGCATGAAGCCGATGAATAAGATCAATGGATCAGTCGAATCTTTAGATAAAGTCACCCCTACGAATGCAATAGCTACATATACAAGCAAGAGCACAAAGGCACCCCAACCCGCAAAATATGCTGCCGTATACTTCGCAATCAGTGCTGAGCTTAAGAGACCAGCTAAAAAAATCAAGCCGATCACAAAGTTATAACCGCGAAATGCTAGTGTTCTACTCATAGACATCACCTCCTCATAATAAGCAGAACTACTCTGTCGTCATTATACCACAAGCGCCTTATTTTGTCAAGTATAGGAACATCTTTGCAACAAAAAT
>JAFWLZ010000035.1 GCA_017510835.1 Candidatus Saccharimonadota bacterium | reverse complement strand
TCGCCGGCGGCGGTGCTCACGGTGACGCCCGTGTCGTCGATATCTTCTCTGTTATCTTTACATTAATCTTCTACATCCCGCCAATCATCAAATCTCGTAAGAAAAAGAAATAATCCTCACTATTTGTTCTACGCGCTATGAAATTAGTTTCCACTTAGGAAACTAATTTTCTCTAGAGCAAAAACGTCATAGAGAAAACAATTTTCCATTTCGGAAACTAGTTTACTAGCCCAAAAAACGAGCCACACACCACTCGTCAAATCATCAAAAAAGTCGCAATATATCTGTTATAATCGGAACAAAAAATCAGGACATGTGCCTGTTTTTTGTTCCATACTGGTTTCTTTTTCCAAACTTTTCTTTCCAAAGAAAAGTTTGAGAGGCGTTAGCCTGTAGCTCGCTCTAGTAAGCCGGGTTCTGTAACTACACTCAAAGGCGCAGCCTGTAGCCATCTATCTAGCTCTACGATTGCTCATAGAGTCAAGCGGTGAGCGACCATCCGCGGATCACGGTATCTAGGTCTCCTTGCAGCCGATAGAGTTTACCTCACCCCACTGTCACCAGCGAGGTCTGTGGGCTCTTACCCCACTCTTTTCACCCTTACCTCCGAAGAGGCGGTTTAGTTTCTGTGGCACTTTTCCTACGCTTACACGCGGTTGCCGTTAGCAACTATCGTATCCTGTGCTGCCCGGACTTTCCTCTCGCCATTTTTCAGGCCAGCGACTACATTGAACGAGCTGCCCTATATTTTAGCATAAACTCTTAAAATGTGCTACACTGTAGCTAATATGGGTGATTTCATTGAACTATCTCCATTCATCTTAGGTGGCATCGGCGTCTTATCTTTAATTATTGCTACTGTCGCTCGTATCGCTAGCCCTGTCAAACGCCAGTCAAAAATCCATAAAATCTTTACTATCGTCGGCTTCATTGCTCTCTTTGCTGCCGCCGGCATCGCCGCTTGGACAATTCTCTCAAGCTTCCACTAATATTCACCGCGGGTTGTATTTTCGTCAATCACGCGATTGACTTCCGCGTCCGCCTCTTTATTTTGTTCACGCGGCACATGCGTAAACGAATAAGAATCTAATTTAGACAACAGCCCAAGTACATCTGTATAGACCTGCATCAAATCAAGATTCTTTACCTTATATACACCATTTAATTGGTTCACCATCATCAGACTATCGCTCTTGAAGCTTACACGTTTCAGGCCCAGTTCAAGCGCCTGCTCAATTCCCTCCTTGAGACCATAGTATTCCGCCAAACGCGAATTCGACATCCCCAAGAACTCTCCACCACGCTTAATTTCGCGGCCATCCGCACCGACAATATAATAGCCAATTCCGCTCGGACCCGGGTTCCCACGACTGCCGCCATCGGTATATATCGTCGCCATATCGCTTGCCGGCAATACCTGCTCGCCCTCCCCGATTTTGCGCAACTTCGCATGCACCTCTACACCCTTCGACGAAGTAATTTGAAGCACCATCATCGTCGCTTCATCGAGCGGATAATTCGTCGTCTCATTGAGTGACGTCCATTTATACGCCGAATAGCGCTCTGAAGTAATCTTTACTGCCGCATCGTCATCAATCTTCACTTCATAGATGATATAGAGGCTACCGAGCTGCGATGATCCCTCAAGACTCGTAAAAGTCACCACATCCATCAACTGTAAACTCGCAGTCTTTATACCGGTGTGCTCGTAGAGTACGCGCGCCATCGCTTCCTCTGGTTGCTCGCCAAAGATAATCTTCCCCGTTGGAAGTTCAAAATCTATCTCCATTCCATCCACGCGCCCGCCCGCACGTTTCAGCAGCAAAATATCGCCCCCTTTCTTACAGATTGCCGACACCCGAATCCGCTGTTTCATCCTAACTATATTTTACCATAAGCGGCATGCTAACTCTTGATTTTCTCGCCCCTGTTTGCTAAGATATAAGCATAAGCAAGGTCAAAAACAAAAATGCCAGAGAATAAAGAGCATATCCCGTATATTGAGGGCGAATCCGCTGAGCAGGATATTATTCTTGATGCAGAACGATCTCGCCAAATTGGCGCTAAAGTGCTATCTACTATTCATTACGAAGATAAAAACCGCAATCCTATCGTTAATTCCAGTTACGAAAAAGCACGCAAAAACAAAGAAAAATTCCCTAGTGGCACCCCAGCTGAACAACGTAATCTCGCACATCTCCGTCGCCTTGATAGAATAATCGAAAGAGGTGGCAGCAAACTCGAAAAACGTCTCTGGCAGGAATCAATTAAAAAAGTCGGTCTAGTTCAAACCGAAAATATCACTGAATCGACCTGGCGCTCTCTTCAACGCGAGAATCGCAATCACGGCGGCGGCGATATTGAATTAACCCCACAACTAAAAGAAATGGCCGCCCAACAATACCGCGACGTCCAATTAGGTGAGCTCGAAGATATCGCCAATTATCTATCTGCCGAAGAGTGTCCATATCCACGTTGGTATAAAATCTACGTTTGGAATGGTCTTACGAGTCTCAGTCGCAAAACCAAAAACAGCGAAGACGACTTCCCTGTTCTCCAGAAACGCGACAAAACTACGACTGCCGGCTTTCCAAAGCTCAATCCAGCCGCAATCGCAAAAATGTATGACGATATTACTGATTATTACGGTATGGCCACAGACGCAAAAGAAGCTTCTGGATCAACCGACGAAACCGATGAGACTGTCAAAAAATTAATCAAAAACGGCAGCTTCGCTAAACTCTATTCATATGAGTTGTCGCAAATGACTAAAAACATTGAGGTACCAGAAAAAACCGAAGACGTTCATGGCGAATGGGTCGAATATAATCTAGATCATGTCGATGAAATATCTGAAGCCGCCCAAGGTACACCTTGGTGTATTGTTAGCCCTACTGTGGCTAGAAATTATCTAAAATACGGCTCCTTTGGTCACGGCGCAGAGGTAGACGATGATTGGGACGACGATAACTGGGATGATGACTGGGAAAATGGCTGGGATGACGACAACTGGAACGATGACTGGGATGATAATGATTGGTACGACGAAAATGATGATCACGATGAAGAACAAACCGACGAAGAACAAACCGACGAAGAAATAGAATCTACAGACAAATCCGTAGAAACCGCAAACGAAACGACAAAAGGCCGTTTCATCCTATTTCATCTAACCGATCCAGACACGGGACTTCCTTCAAAGCGCGCCTGCGCATCCATCCGTCTCGATCCAAAAGGAAATGTTGCAGAAATCTCTGGCATTTGCGGGGATAGTAATCAACGACTCAACGATTCGCTCGTTCCTATCGTAAAAGAAAAGGCCATGCAATACCCTGGTGGCGAACAAAAAATGCAAGCTTTCCTAGACAACGAAGAGATAATCCGTCTTGAAGAAAAATTCAAAAAAGGCGAAGCATTTACGAAAGACGAAGTTAATTTCATTTTTGAGAACAAACGCAAAATCGAGGCGCTGAATCCTTACAACCGTGACCCCCGCATCGAAGAGCTTCAAGATGCACCAACCCTATTAGCTAATGGCACCGAAGTTAATGTACTCGCTAATAATCTACCTCCAGACAAGGTCATCCAAAATCTCGACCTATTACTTGGCGCTAAAGCCAATATTAACCTTATAATGTCGAAATTAGATCCGCGCACTACTGCTGTTTATTACGAGGAGTTACGCGCAGCAGGTGCTAAAATCGATTTAAACAATCTCATATCAGAACTAGATTCGCGTGGCCAGATTTCAGCTTGTCTTAATTCATTACTAAAAGCCGGTGCTGACGTCAATGATCTCGTACCGAGAATGAAACCAGAAAATATCGCAAACCACCTCGATAGTTTACGCGCAGCAGGCGCTGAAATTGATGCGGACGATCTCGCATCAAAGTTAACGCCTACTCTGATTGCGGCAAACCTAAAACGGTTACTCGCAGCCGGAGCCAAGATTGACGTAGATAATCTCGTACCACAACTTAGCTCGTCCGACATTCACCATACGCTCAACCAATTACTTGACGCCGGAGCTAAAGCTGATGATCTCGTGCCGAAGATAATGAAAGATCCTGACGCGACAATCCGAAATCTTAATAAATTATTATCCGCAGGAGCCAAGATAAGCGATTTATCGGCAATAATAGAAAAAAGCAAAAACGCTTACTACTACCCTCTCGAAATGAATGCAGAAATATTGCTCGATAATGGTGCAGACGTCGATTTACTAGTATCAAAAATACATCCGGACGATGTTGCCGAAAACCTCAAATTCTTCCTCGAAAAAGGCGCGAAGATCGACATAGATGATTTAGTATCAAAGATTAGTTCAAGTACTATTTACTTGACTCTTGAAGACTTGCTAGATGCTGGCGCATCGGCCGACGTCGTAATACCAAAATTAGATTCCTACGATATCATGAAGCATTTCGACAAGCTGCGCGCCAAGGGTGCAAAAATCGACGATCTTTTATCACGTTTTGATTCATCAGATATTATACGAAATCTAGACGATTTGATTGATGCAGGGGTAAAAATCGATGATTTAGTAAAAAGACTAGACCCCGAGGACGTCGTCAGAAAACGCGGTAAGCTCCTCGCTGCAAACGCCAGCGAAGAACTTATCGATTCAATAGCCAACAAATACTAAAAAATCCCGGCTTACGGTTTTTCCCGTGATATAGACCACGGTGGGTAAGCTCTTATGCAGTTAGACCACGGCCTAGCCGCCACGAACTCCCTATGAATGATTATTCAGGAAAAATTTTGTAAGTCGGGATACTTATATTATACTACCTAATCCCTATAATCCAATAGAATGCTGTCAAGATTGCTTTTTCGCCGTTCATGAAATAAACTGCCAGCCCAGAACCAAGCATAAAGATCATCGCATAAATTACGATGAGACCATAACGCTCCATGTTCTGCATAAAAGTCTTCACACCATCTGGCGCCAAGGCATATAGTACACGACTACCATCTAGTGGCGGAATCGGAATAATATTAAACAGCGCAAAGCCCATATTTAAGAACATACCTGTCGAACATATAACTCCGCCAAAACTTTCTCCATAAAAAACACCTGTAAAGTGACCAATCAGAAAAAAGATAAAGGACAAGATAATATTCGTCAGCGGACCAGCAATCGCAACTAGAGCAAAGCCCCATTCTCCACCCTTCAAATTGCGCGTATTTATCGGCACTGGCTTCGCGCCACCAAATACCGGCGCACCAATCAATGCTAAACACACCGGAACGATAATCGACATCACTGGGTCAATATGCTTCAGTGGGTTCAGCGTTAAGCGACCGCTCATTTTCGCCGTCTGATCACCGAGAAGATATGCCGTCACTCCGTGCATCAACTCGTGTAAAATCACCGAAAAAATCGAGACCACAAAGACAATCGCAATATAACCCAAATCAATGCTCATAAATCTAGTTTAGCATAAAAAATACGCCCCTTTCGGAGCGTATTCTTATTTTATGATACCTTTTTTCTTAAGCGTACGGAGAGCGGAAGTAGAAACATTGAGTTTAACCTTCTTACCGTCGATAATGAAAGTACGCTTCTGAATGTTTGGCTTAAAAACCTTGCGAGTCTTATGCTGAGAGAAGCTCACATTGTGGCCATACATCTTGCCTTTACCGGTAATTTCACAAATTGCCATATCTTTACTCTTTACTATTAAATTAAAACTGCTATCTATTATACCTCATATGACCAGATAATTCAAGCATAAACTAGTGGCAACCAAAAAATCCGCCCTTAAGAGGCGGATTTTAGTTGATTAATCCAATTTCCAGACTTCAAGCGTCGCTGGGAGAGTGTTTGGCTTTACCTTTACCTTCTTCTCGACCTTCACGCTTCCCTTTACGTCTGCAAAGTCCATATTGCCCATCGGAATAACCGCTTTCGGCTCAACGACAGAGACAAACTTCGCATTTGAAGTACCAAGAATATCAATCGGACCAAGCTCATCAAGATCCTCGACCTTTGCGGTGTTACCAACGAGGCCGATTTTTACGCCTTCAACCTTAACGCGATACATAATACCGCCGGCTGCAAGTGGCTTTGCTGAAATCGAAATCTCACCAATCTCAAATTCACCCGCGCCACGAATCGTGCCTACACGAAGGTCGGCATTAATCGTCGACTCAGCAACATTAATCGCGACATTCTTATCTTTATCGTGAATAATTAGCTCGTCAGAATTCTTTAACTCTAATTCAAACATTTTACCTCCTTTTACTAACTAAAGAATGTTATCCGGATCATAGGTCTCACTGACCTGAAGCGACCATACATTATTTGTCAGGAACTTATCGCGAACACTCTTACGATAAATGTAATCCTCGCGACTAATAATTACATAATTGAGCGGCTTACCCTGGCGCTTCTCGACAACCTCAGCCCAATGCGTAAGCTTATGCGTGCGATTATCGCCAATTACGAGCAAATCCAAGCCATCCTGACCAGGAATACGGTTCGTAACAATAAGCGCCGAAATAAGATTCGAAACTGGACGGACATATTCCTTCCAAATCGAATCGCGCTTGACTGTGCGCACTTCACCAGCATCATTTGCATAACTTGCGACAGTCGAACGAGCAAATATTTCGGTCATTGGACGCGCAAATGGATGTTTCATGTTAGCTGAATAATAAACTTTGTTCTCATAGTTCTCGATTTTTACCAAACCGAGCGCAGACAAGTTTGTTAATTCGCGACGAACGGAGTTAATCTGCTCCTCAATTACCCTGGTAATCTCGCGCACATAATAAGATTTTTCTGGATTTTCGAAGAAAAGTGCTAATAATTTTGCTCTGGTCTTTGAACCAAACAATTTTTCTAGTGGGATCGCATTTTCTTTGCTCATATTACAATAATTTTATCACAAAACGAGTCAATTGTTTATGAATATGTGTTCAAAATAAAATCTTTAGCCTCATCTAGCGGCAACCAAATAATATTCGGGTTTCGCTTAAACCAAGTTAGCTGACGTTTCGCCAGATGCCAGTCATCTAGCACGAATGCATCTATCGCCTCTTCGCGCGTAATCTTACCGTCTAACATATCGCGAATAATTGGATAAATATTGGATTTCATCGCCTGCGAATCCGAATCATAGTGTTCAGCCGCCCATTTGTACTCTTTTTCAATATCCTGATCAAAGAATTGTTCCGCACGTAGACGCAAACGTTTGCGCAACTCATCACGCGGCCAATCAATCCCAATTACCAAAAATTGTTCACTCATTTTATCGCGGTCTGAATAACTTTTTTTTGCTTTTTCCGAAAATGAATAATTAAATATCAAGGCATCTACATACAATCCTGTTCCGCCGGCAATTATCGGTAAATGCCCCCGTTGAACAATTTCTGAAATTTTTTGTTCAGCGTATTCTTTAAAATCAGCGACCGTAAATCTTTCGCCCGGACCGACCAAATCAATGCCCCAATGTGGCACACCCTGCATCTCCTCCACGGTCGGCTTCGCAGTGCCGATATCGAGTCCTTTATATATCGCCCGTGAGTCCGCCGAAATCACTTCGCAAGCACAATCCGGCATCAAAATTCCGCGCCTGCGCGATAATTCCTGTGCAACCGCTATCGCCAACCCGGTCTTCCCTGACCCCGTTGGACCAATAATGGTCAGGATTTTCTCCTGACCATCACTAGTTTTAGACGAAATCTTGTCCATCTTACTTCTGACGTTCGCGATAAGCGTAAGTCTCCGTATCGATTGATACAACATCCCCAGTCTTAATGAATGCTGGCACCTTTACGGTAACACCAGTTTCGAGTTTCGCATCCTTCACAATCGAAGAGGAAGTATCGCCCTTCACTGCGGTCTCGGTATATTCTACCGTTAACCAAACATTCTTAGGAAGATTTAGGTTGATTGGCATCTCGTTGTAGAACTGGATTTCCGCTTCAGACCCTTCTTTGAGGAAATCTTTTGCATCACCAACCATATCGGCTGCGAGCTCATATTGCTCAAAGGAAGTTGGATCCATGAAGTAGAATTTTTCGCCATCGTTATAGAGATACTGAACAGTCTGGTTCGTTACCTCAGCTGGCTCAATTTTCTCCTGACCCTTAAAGGTCTTTGGAAGCAAAGCACCCGTAATAAGGTTTTTTACCTTAACGTTCACGATGCTACCACCGCGACCCATAACCTTCTGGGAATACTCGATTACCTTGTATGGCTGACCATCAAGTGTAATCAAGGTGTTTTTCTTTAAATCTGTTGGTCCGTACATCTAGACCTCCACTATGCGCTTGCGACAAATGGCATTAATGCTAGATGACGTGCGCGCTTAACAGCGACAGCGAGCTGGCGTTGCTGCTTTGCAGAGAGACCAGTCTTGCTGATTGGCTCAATACGGCCGTAAGCGTCTACATAACGCTGCAAGGTCTTCACATCACGATAATCGAAGTAAAGATCTGGATCATTCTTATATTTTCTCATCCTTACCCTTTCTAAAATGGAATTTCACTTAAATCAATTGGCTCATCAGAGATATCATCTGGAGCGACATCGGTTGAAGCGGCGCTAGAAGCACCTTTGCTACCACCGTCACCACCAGCTGCACCACCGATGAAGTTGAAATCTTCGACAACGATTTCAACGCGGGAGCGTTTTTGACCTTCCTTGTCTTCCCAGCTACGCTGTTCAAGACGACCGGAAACGAGGATACCGCTACCCTTCTTTGCATATTGCGCGATGAGTTCGCCAGACTTGCCCCAAGCCGAACAATCAAAGAATGAAACGTTCTCTTTTTGCTCACCAGAGCTGTCACGATAATTGCGATTTACTGCGACCGAGAAGCCACAAACCTGTGTTCCACTAGCAGTAGAACGAAGTTCTGGATCTCTTGTAATGTTGCCTACAATTATAACTTTGCTAAAACCTCGCGCCATATCTTATTCCTCCTCTTTTTCTTCTTGCGCTTTACGTTCTTGGCGTTTTGCCAACATTTTCTCACGACGTGGATCTTTTGCAACTAGCAAGTAGCGGATAGCTTCATCGGTGATATTGAGCACCGAAGAAATCTTCGCTGGAGCGGCTGCAGGAAGTTCCAATTCGTAATAGTAATAAACCGCAAAGTCCTGGCCCTTAATCTGATAAGCAAGACGCTTCTTGCCTTCGTTGGCTTCTTTGGTAATCTTACCGCCGTTGCCTTCGATCAAAGCCTTGATCTTGTCGGTTGCCGGCTCGAGATTCATCTCTAAATCAGGATGAATGAGCACGGTTAATTCGTATTCTCTCATGAACACTCCTTTGGTTAAAGCAGAAGCTCGATAAACTCTCTGTTAGAGCCGCCTTCTGCTGAGCTAATATTAATCTAAATAATACCACAAACACAGATAAAAAGCAATAAAAAGAGCCTCGGGCATTTCTGTCCAAGGCCTTTTTACATTCATTCTAGTAAAAACCTAGTTGTCGTTGGTCGTTTCCTCTTTTGGAGCATTCACGAAATCAAATTCATTATCATAGTTCGTCTTAGGCTCCTCTATCTCTTCGGCCCAATTTGCAGCATCTTGAGGTCCGGTAACCGCCTCTTCGGCAGCTTCCTCCTCAGCAGGCTCGTCTTCAGTAGGTGCCTCTTTAACAGACTCGCCTTCGGCAGCTTCATCTTCGACATCTCCATCATCGGTGGCTTCTTCAGCCTCATCAAGCTCAGCCTCCTCCGGCTCTTCGAATGTCGATGATTCATCTTCAGCCTCCTGAGGCTCTTCCGCATCCTCTGGCGAATCTTCTGCTGGCTCGCCACTAGGCTCACCGGTACTCCAGACAATTTCATCATCTTCAGATGACTCATTCGACGAATCTCCACCTTCAAGAATTGCCTGAATCTTCTTACGCTGATTCGAACAATGCTCAAGCATTCCGCCACACATGCTGATACTACTATCAATATCAAGCGGCCCTAATAGCATATAGTGCGCATATACATCCATCGCAACGCCAAGCAGCCTATTAATATATAGCGGATCAACATCTTCGTGATAAAACTCCTCCGCAATCTCTACGAAAGCATCAGCAATCACCAAGAAGCGATTCAGCTCCTCGACCTGCGAAACACCATTAACTAGCCTCTTAGCAATCTCCTCTGGCATCTCTACTGGCGGATCGGCCAAAACACGCTCATAGCTATCAGCAGCACGATTATACTCCCGCTGCGACAAATAAAGCTCAAGCGCAGCCTCGGCGGACACTTTCTTTGCGAAGTCATCCTCAGACTCACCTAACGGCATATGATCTAAATAAGCGTCGCAACGCTCACCATCAATCACAATCGTTCGAGATCCCTTCGACAAATCCCCCAAAATTGGCTCAATCACCTCCGAGCACAGCTTCGACCAAAGGCCAGCTGGCATCTTTGAAACGGACACAACCGACAAAACGCGGTTTGCAAAAATAGCAGAACTTCTCATACGCGCTCCTCCTTATAGAATAGAATGTAATGTAAAAACAACAATGGCCCCCTATTGGGCCAACTTCGAAATTATAGCACATTACCTCTAGAAATTAAAGCGTGTAAACGTTGTACTAACGGGTCTGTTTTTGTTATAATATAACCATAAACGTATAAGAGGTAATGAGTAAGTTTGGGCATACTATTCGTGGCAAGCGTGTTCTTCTTTGTATTTTGTCGGTTCTCATCCTTGCCGGTATCGGCGGCACCATCGCCTTCGTCTCTGAGCAGATGAACTTCAACAACAAGTTCAGTCTCTCCGCCGAAAGCATCAACCACATTGAAACCTTTGACTCGCCAGAACAGTGGCAGCCATGCCAAGAAGAGCCAAAGACTGTCGTAACAACTAATAACTCTACCCATCCAGTCAAAGTCCGTCTAAGCTATGATGAATGGTGGCGTAATCAAGCAGATACTGAGAATCTCCCTATCGAACAAGACGGTCGTCGTCTCACAACTATTAACTTTCAAAATGAAAACGATTGGGAATTAATTGGTGATTGGTATTATTGGAAAGGTGAACTCGCTCCAGGTGCTTCTACTCGT
>JAFWLZ010000034.1 GCA_017510835.1 Candidatus Saccharimonadota bacterium | reverse complement strand
CAGTTGACTCATTCTTTTGGATATCACTGAGAGGGAAACCTAATGATCCGGCTTCGTATTTCATTTCAGCCCATACGTCACGAATCTTTCCTCTCGACTCGAAGTATCCGGTTCGTTCACTACCAACGATGAAGCCGTTTTCATATTGGCGATAATAAATTCCGGTCGAACCATTTGAGCGAGTCCCTGTTATTTGTTTTCCAAGATATGCTTCGCCACCAAGCTGCTCGTATTTTGCTTGAATTTTCTTCGATGCGGCAGGCGCATGCGTGTCACCAAACCATTCACTGAAATACATGTAGAAGTTGCGGTTGCCATATGAGCCACAAGGTGCCGTGCCTGGATAATTGCGAAGCGCTGCATCATTTGGCGTGTATGGCGTATAGATGTAGAGGGAAGTAGTAGCCATGTTTTCGAGATAGACGGATTTTCTGCCGCAGGAAGCGTCCGGTGAATATAGGATTGAATTCGTCGCATACGGACGGTAATTATAACTGTAGATGTGCTCTTTGTAGTACTTTAATTGCCAAGCTGCCATTTCAACTTGGTTGTAGAAGCCAAAATATTTACTATCGCAAGGCGCAGTGTCGGGGCAAGCGTAACCCATCACCGTATTGTATTCGTCGCGGAGTGGCCAGTTATCGCCCCAGACGTAGCTTTCTTTTCTAAGCAACACGAGCAATACTTGTGGATTTACATTATATTTTTGAGAGGCATCATAGATAATCTGCGCTGCCGAAATCATACCTGGCTCAATTACGTTACGCGAATCGTAAAGATTACGGTGATTGCTTGGGTTCTCGTAATAATTTTGGACGCAAATATATGGTGGATCATGATAGCGGCTTTTACCGGCAGCACGCATCTGGCGCGCATAGTCTGCGCGTGAAGTGTTTGCCGGAACAGCACGTCCGTTAATATAGCGTCCGCTCCCAACCGCGCCAGTGCCCCAAGTGTCACAGGCTGGCATGTAGCGATTTAAGTGATTCTGAATATCTGCGACGGACATTGTGCTTTTATCGTAAAAAACGTCATCATCAATAATATTACCGGCACGAAAATCCATTGCGGAGATTGCTTCGGATTTTGGCGTATTAGCAATCGCCATACCGAAGAATACGGCTAAGAAAGCAATGCCGGCTGCGATGCTACTGTATTTCAAAGCTTTGCGTTTCACTTTCGCCCTCCGATAAATTAGATTTGTATTGTATTTTTACGTTCCACGTTCCACTTGTGAATTTCGTTTTTTCAAGTTTTACGGCTTCGCAAGAGATATAACTTGCGCCCGGGAGAATTCCACTACTTACTGTCACTGTCGTGTCTCCTTTCGTGAAAACGAAAGTGCAGGTCCCTTCGGGCTCATTTATATTTGGAACTGAGCCACCAGCCTCGATAAAAGCGCCATCTTGGCTTAATCCGACGAAATTGACGATCGGTACAGCGATATTTAGGCCAGCAGCGTTCTTTTCGGTCTCAGTTTTTGTACGCTCATCCGCGTCAAAACGGTCTTTTGCGTCATTGCTAGATTGAGCGACTTTATCTTCATCTTTCAGGTCTTCCTCGGTTTGTAAAATTTCAGAGGCCGTATTTGTATCATGGGCGTCATCTTTTTCGCCCTCGTCTTTATGCGCGAGTTTCGCAATTGCGAGGCCGCCCAATACAATTACTGCCACCAAAATCATAACGATTAAGAGGTATATTATATTTCTGCTAGTGTTGTTTCGTGTTTGTTTTTTTGTTGTTTTTGCCATAGGCATTTCACTCCTGTTTAAATTATACTCATATCTTACCGGATTTTGCAATATATAAAAGCATAAGTATGTTATAATATTAAGCAATATGGCGGGCTTTGACGACGATTATTACAGAGAGGATGGTGATTTTGATGATGCCGGAAATTCTGATGTCGAATCCGCGCCAGATGATTATTACGATAACTCTTTTTTTCAACCCGACGAAGTAAATCATCCGCTTTATCTCAATGGCAAAGCAGTCGGCGGAAACAAACGAGATAATCTTCGCGCGAGAAGAGATGCTGGAAAGAATACTTTAAAGAATGCTGAAAACATCGCTAGTAAAAAGCCGAATATTAATGGTAAAGGCGGCGACAAAAAAGCATCGCTTGGCGAAAAAGAGAAAAATGTTGGTACAGACAAAACCGACGGTCAGGGTGATGGCAAAATAAATAATGCCGTCAAAGGCGCCCAGCAACTCAAGCAGGGTAGAGTTATCAAAGCCGCTGGTAATTTTAAAAAGGCCGGCCCAATTACGACAATCATCGTTTTGCTTGCCATGGCTGGTATTTCGAGCTTTACGGGCCAAATGGCGATGCCGTTTAGTTTCATGACGCAAATTCGTGAAACTTTCGATTCTATTTCTACCTCGCAGGGCATTCGCTCAAAAACATTCCTCAGATTTCAGACCGGCAAACAGAAAAGAATCAAATGCATCAAGGCGCATTATTTTCGCGCAGACGAATTTAAGCCGAGCAAACGTCTCGAGAGTAGATTGAGCCGGCAGGGTATTACTTTTGAGGACGACGGCAACGGAACGCGCGTCATGCGTTACAAAAAGAGCGACTCTGATCCGGGCCGCGTCATCGTCGCAGACGACTCGCAAGCCGACTCGGATAAAATCTCATTTAGACAACTATATGACAGCGATTCGGATTTTCGCCGTAGTTACGATACCGGTTCTTCTATCTGGCGTACCGCCACGAGCGCTTGGTACGATTCGAGTATGAAGCCATTTCTCCAGAAAATCGGCATTAAAAGCCGCAGTACTTACGATGGCTTTAAGCCAGATACGGATGAATCCGAACAGAAGTTTAAGGATGCTATTTCCGATAATAATAGCTCCAGCGAAGGCGTTAAAAGCACGGTAACTGGGACTGAGATTGAGGATGACGTAGAGGGAGGAGATAAGGGAAGAGGTGCATCTTCGGACGAAAAACCAGTCAAGAAACGCACTGCAGTCGAATCTTCTGAAACTCTATCTGTGGAAGACACGAAGCCGACCGCGGACGGTTCTGACCCGCCACTAAAAGGGAAACTGACTGGGATTGCGAAGAGTGCTATCAGCGGCTCGACTGCGATTGCGAATATCTACTGTGCGGCATCTGACGCGGTTGGTGCTATTACTGCCGTCGTTGCAGCCTATCAAACTTTGCAGGTTATTCAGATGGCTAGCTCTATGCTAGAGGGCATTCAGAAAGCCCAAACAGAAGATTCGCCAGAAGCGCCTATTCACGAAATTAGCAACTCTTTGACTAAAAGGACTGAGAACACTTACGAAGAAGTCAAAAGTGTTAAAAAAGACGAGGCGAATTCTATTATCGATCCTGTCTTCACGGAAGATGAGGTCGTATCTGTTACGCGCGAGCGTTCTGCGATGGAGGCAAATGGCGTGAGTACGCTATACAGCGGTAAGCCGACAGATTATAATGATCCGAGCGTGAAAAGCTTCAATACGGGCGAGATGACCGCTAATATGTGGAAAGCATTTAGCAATCCCGGAGTGATGGGAGAGATAACCGGTGCTCTCGGAAGCCTTGCAAGCTCGTTTGATGTTTCGGCTAGCTCTTTCCGTAGCTGTACGGTCGCAAAGCTTGCTGCGGCTAGCGTAAACTTACTTATAGAAGGCGTTGAAACAGTGAAATCAATCGTCGAATGTGTAGGTACTGGCGTTGGGTGCATTGTGGGCATTGTAGAAAAGGCAGGCAAGGAATTCGCAAAAGCAGCATTAAAGAGCATCATTGCTACAGTCGTAGCCAGCTTTGTAATCAAGCATGTCACAAAAGTCTTAATGCGTAACATCGTAACTGATGTAGCGGGGGAAGATTTAGGAAATGCTATCGTTGATGGCGCAAATGCTTATATGGGCAGAAATCATCAGTACTCTGGTGGTGCCGTAGCAAACAAGGATAGTCTAGTGTCTTATTGGATAGAGCAGGATAAAGTAATTGCCGACGAAGCGAGGTTTGAGCGCGAATCACGTAGTCCGTTTGATGTAACGTCTAAATATACCTTCTTTGGTAGCTTGGCTACGCAGATGATACCGCTTGCCTCGAAGATGACTTCAATAACAAGTAGCCTTGAGGGGATGGGTAATGTGATTAATAATGCAGTATCGTCACTAATACCGTCGTCTTCTGCTGTGTCTGCTGGCATTCGCGCCCAAGCGGCGAGCGACAGGACGGAAAAAATAAATCCAGATCTCTACGATATCGGCGGTGTTGGCGATGCCTTTGGTAACCCATATATTATCACTGACACGAGCACGCTTGGTAATCATCCGGCAGATATCGTGAATGATGTCGACGCGCTATCAAATAATGAGACAGGAGAAAAGAAAAATCTTATCGATGTATCTGATGAAGATGGAGATAATATACCTAAGATTGGGGAAGAAAGTAATCTAGCTAAATATATTCAATTCTGCGGCTCGAGACAGTCTCCGTTTGGTATGGGCGATCAGAATATTGCTAATAATGTAGATAAAGTTGGTAGTTTTGGGGGTACAGTTGGACAGACGATCATAAATTCAACGCCTATTTTTGGAGATTTAGCAGATATTGCATCAAACACAAATAAGCTAGAAAATATGGGTTGGATTAGTGGGGAATCGTGCGTAATTGGGAATACGCAAGAAGGCTCCGATAATAAAAGTCCCGGATGGGATGAGAGTAAAAAATACCAGCGCTTTATTGAAGATCAGCGTCTCGCTGAGGCTGAAGGTATTATTGAGAAATCCGCCGTTTCGGAATATCTTGCTGAATATTATGAAAAAAATCCTATAGATAATTCATTTGAGGGGGTCTTAGCTCGCTATTCTGGCCTCACAAAAGAAAATGTCGTTGCGACGATTGATTTAATGGATGTGATGGATTTTGTCGCTAGCTATAAACCGGCAGACCTGTATCCATATCTAAAAAATAACCAGTCAGAGACGGAAATACAATTTGAGAATAAATACGATATTCAGTCTTTCGACGTGCTTGTAGTGAAGAATGCCGTTTATGATACGAATCGGTATAAGAATTTTGCCACGTAAAAAGGCCGCAATTATTGCGGCCTGCTACGTTTCCTTTAAGGGAAAGTATATTCAGTTTGTTCTCCAGCATGGCCGATCTCGACTCCGCCATTAGTTAAATCCAAATAATATAAAGGATTTTTTCCTGGATAATTTTTTGCAAAAGATAGCACGTAAGCTAGTAAAATCGCATCGTCTCTCGACAATGCTGAATTTGGATGAGATCCCGCATAAACCATTTGAAGCTTATCATGATGCATCTTTAGATTGACAAAAGCACTGCTATACTCTGTATTAGACGACTGCCTATCGTAGTATAATTCTCCTGGCTCCGAAGGCGGTGAAAACCAATAATGAAAGCTTTTCATTTGATATACATGATATGTTTCGCTTGCGGTAGGGAATTCTACGCATTCTTCTTCCCAGTGCTCATCGTGCTTGAAATACATGTAATAATCGCCGCAATCGTAATAGAAATACGTATCGCTATCATTGATTGAAGTCCAGCCACAGCCTGTCGCCATGTAATATACTTCAAGGCAAAGAGTACCATCATTAGCTGTATCGATGTAGTCATCAATATTAAATGGCAAACTGACTTCTATACCATCATAGATAGTGTACTTGTAGCTGCCGTTATCTACTGTCGGCTGCTCTGTAGTTTCTTCTTCAGTTGTTGCCTCGGTTGTTTCTACCTCGGTTGTTGTCTCAGGGAGTAGTGCTCCATCATCAATTTCCTGATTTGGCTCTTGTACTCCGTCGACTTCCGCCTCGGTGCCGAAGTCCTCAGTAGTCATCTTTGCGTCAGACTCTGAGTCCTCTCCGCATCCTACGAGCGAAAAAACTAAACTCGATACTAATATTATACTTGCTACCTTCTTTATTCTAGAGATAGCAAACTTCTTTGTTTTCATTTTTTTCATGGCGTTCACCATCCTTTCTATTTTTTTGAAAACAAATAAAACTCTGCTTCCCCAGAATTCTATAAATGAGCGAGTAGCAAAGCTTAAACTAAGTTACTAAAGCACATTATATCACACCTAGCGCAAATTGTCAAATTATTATATAGTAAAACCATGAATTTCTGGTCCAAGTTCAACAAAGGCTTTACCTGTCTCGCCCCTATGGAAGGCGTGACGGATATTGCATTTCGCCAGGTTGTTGCCAAGGCGGCGCGCCCGGATATCTTTTTCACGGAATTCACAAATGTGAACAGCTATTCTAGCGAAAAGGGCCGCCCGAATGCGCTTGAGCGCCTAAAATACGAGCCATCAGAACAGCCAATCGTAGCTCAAATCTGGGGTAAGAACCCAGAAATGTTTGCAGAGACCGTAGCAGCCGTTCGCGATCTCGGTTTTGAAGCGGTAGATATTAATATGGGCTGCCCAGACCGCCACGTTGTTGCGACCGGCGGTGGCTCCGGTCTAATTCGCACGCCAGAGCTTGCAGTCGAAATCTTACGTGCTGCGCAGCAAGTCGAGGGCATTACTGTCTCGGTCAAAACCCGTCTCGGCTACACGAAAACCGACGAGTGGAAGCCGTGGCTCAGCACGCTCCTAGGCGAACATCCCGCTGCGCTCACGATTCATCTCCGCACTAAAAAAGAGATGTCGAAAGTCGACGCTCACTATGATCTCGTCCCGGAAATTGTCGCCCTCAAGAACGAACTCTCGCCAGAAACAAAACTCATCATTAACGGTGATATTAAGTCCGCCACTGAAGCGCAAAAGTTTATCGATCAAGGCGCTGACGGTATTATGATTGGTCGCGGCGTATTTCAGAACCCATTTTGTTTTGAACACGAACCAAAAGAGCATAGCCGCGAAGAACTCCTTGACCTCATGCGCTACCACCTCGAACTTTATGAAAAATATAACCTCCAGCCTTACGACCCGCTCAAACATTTTTATAAGATTTATATTAACAATTTCCCAGGCGCCAGTGACCTTCGCGCCGAACTAATGCAAACTAAAACCATCGCCGAAGCACGCGCGATTATTGATAAACTATGAAAAAGACGATTCTCTTAATTCACGGCCTTCGTGGCGACCATCACGGCCTCGACGCTCTTGCAGAAGAACTCGAGCAAAAGGGCTACGCGGTTATTAATCCGGACCTTCCAGGTTCCGGCGATAATGCTGAATTAGATGAGAAAACTCTCGATGGCTATGCCGACTGGCTCCATAAAAACTACGGCGATAAAAACTACTACATCGCCGCTCATTCGATGGGCTCGATTATTGTCTCGCACTATCTTGCTAAGTATCCAGAAGACAAGGTGCAGCGTCGCGTCGTATTAATATCCCCGATTTTCCGCACCAAAACTGGCCAAAAAACCAGCAATATTTTGTATGCTCTTGCAAGTGGTGCGCTCCATGTTTTGCCAAAAAAACCGCGCTATAATTTTATGCGCAGCAAACCGGTTTCTTTCTGTATATCGCACTATCTTACTTCAGATAAAACTATGCAAAAAGAAATCGATCAACTGCACTATAAATATTCTGGCCGTTTTGCCTCTGCGGACAGCCTCCTCGCCGATATGAAAATTTCCATGAAAGAGCAGACAATTTTGCCTGAGAACAAAGATGTGCTATATATCATTGGCAACAAAGATCGTCTAACAAAAGCAAAATATGCTCGCGCCAAAGCCGAAGAGCAGGGCGCTAGTTTTACGGAACTTGCTGGTACTGGCCATCTTGTCAATTATGAGCAGCCCGCCGAACTAGCCAAAGCGATCGACGAATTTATCCAAGCATAAAAAAAACACCGCTTCCATTCTCGCGGTGTTGTTACTCGTTGCAACTTGTGCAAGAGCCGACCACATGGGTACCTTTTTCTATTTAGTTTTTAAAGGTGCAATCCGAAATGAAGCTATTCGGGGCCGCCAAGCCTTCGGTGTGGCTATTCGAGCGTGATTACGTCACCGACTGCGTAATCGGGGTCATGTGATATCGCTACCACATAACCAGCCATCTTCGGGTCAAAGCAGGCAACGGCGCCATAATTATGTCCAACTAAGTGAGCTAAAAACATGGCTACCGGCAGACTCGCCGGTCCGTTCACAACTAGCAATTTCCCGTAGCCCACAGTTCGCTTGAGGTCGTCCTCGCGCTCCCTGAGTTCTGTTAGGATCTCACCATTTGTTCCCGGATCTCCGAAGCTTATCTGTGCCTTTACTGTAGTGTCGTTGATTTTTTCAAAATTTACATTATACTTCACGGCATTTACCTCCATACCTTCTACATACATCATTCATACTGTTTCTACTACATACATGGGTCAACGAGTTACAAGCTTGGCGGCTCAAGCAGACGATCTCAAATCCCAGTAAAATCGCCTCCTCGAACCGCCAAGAAAGGCGTTCCGAGCTTCATAGATAAGGATTCTATAAATTTACGAGACAATCGTTTTTGAATGTCTGCAAGCATTATAACTTATATTAATAAAAATGTCAATAAAGCATGACGCAAGCTAATAAATAACAGGGGTAGAAATGCGCAAAAAATTGTCAATCATCGTTGACAAAACGCGCTTGAGGCGCTATAATCTAGTCATGCTAAACGAAAATGATGTTCATATTATTGAGCGTGCTGGCCTCACTGAGCCGCAGGCGAAGACTTATTTGGCGCTTTTGCGCAACGGT
This sequence comes from Candidatus Saccharimonadota bacterium, assembly GCA_017510835.1. Classification (GTDB taxonomy): domain Bacteria; phylum Patescibacteriota; class Saccharimonadia; order Saccharimonadales; family Saccharimonadaceae; genus UBA2834. Next base: position 57,528 of record JAFWLZ010000034.1, on the reverse strand, counting down.
GCTTTGACGCCGACGAAGATTTCTGAGATTACGGGCGAGACTCGTACGAATACTTACGCGCTGTTGGATAAACTATCCGAATTAAACCTTGCTGAAAAGATCGAAAAGGGCAAGACCGCTAGTTATATTGCGCTTCCGCCGTCGAATCTCGAGCTTCTCGCTGAGAAGCGTCGCCGTGCCGCGATAAATGATGAGCAAAATATTAAGAATAATATTTCAGTGCTCACGGATATTTTCTATGCCCATAGCTCAATTCCTGGCGCCAAGACCTACTTTGGCGAAGAGGGCGTGAAGGAAATCTTTAAGGATACTCTTCGTGTCTCGCCGGATAAGATTTATCTCATCCGTTCTTCGGCGGATGCTGGTATTTTTGATTTCATTAATCGCTACCGCGAAGCCCGCGTAAAGAAAAAGATTCATACTTATGCGATTACGCCTGATTATCCAGATGGCCGCAAGAATGTCGCAAGCGACGAAGAATATCTATTCCATCGCGTCATGGCTCCGCGCGACGCTTATAAAACGCCAGTCGAAATTGATATTTATGGCGACAAGATTGCCTTCATCGACTACAGCGAAAACGGCACATCCACGATTATTACTAGCCCGGTCATTGCCGCGGCGATGCGCGAGCTATTTATTTTGCAGTACCGCCACTGGGCTGAGCACTACCAGCAACCTTACGAGCCAGCCGAGTTGTAGTATAATTATAATAATGAAAATTGTCATTTCGACGGATATCTATTACCCGATGATAAACGGTGTTGCAGTTTTTTCGCGCAATCTCGCCGCCGGTCTCAAGAAGCGCGGTCATAAAGTCATGGTGCTCGCACCGAGCATTGATGGCAAATTCAAAGTCGAGAAAGACGAAGAATATGGCTTCACGGTCATTCGCCTTAAATCTCGCAAGATCCATGTTTATCCAGATCAAATTAATAAAGTTCCTGAAGCGAAAGATATTCTTGGTGTTAAACTGCCGAAAGTCTACTATAAAAACGGCCTCAATGTCAGCCTGAATTGCTATCGCACGATTAAAAGAGTGCTCGACGATTTCCAGCCGGACATCATTCATGATCAGACGCCGGGCCCGGTCGCACTTGCAGTTTTTCGCTATGCAAAGAAAAATGACATCCCGCTCGTTTCGACCGACCATGCCTACCCGGACAATCTTACGCAACAATTAAAACTTCCACGCGCTGCAAAGAAGCCGATTAATGCCATGATGAATAAGTATTTTGTGAGTTTTTTGAAGCGCAGTGAATATGCCACGATGCCGACCGAGCAGGCGGTCGCAGATCTCATCCCACAAAAACGTAAACCATTCAAGGTTCCAGTCGAGGCACTCAGCAACGGCATTGATCTCTCTCGTTTCGCAAAGGGCAAGGCGAACCCAGAAATCTACGAAGAATATAATATTCCAAAAACAAAACCAATTGTCCTATACGTCGGTCGCGTCGATCCAGAAAAATCTCTCGACATTTTGATGAGCGCATTTATCAAAGCGCACGAAAAAGTGTCTGACGCCCATCTTGTCGTAGTCGGCGATGGTACTGCTCGTCCGAAACTCGAAGCGCAAATTGAAAAGGCCGGATTAAGTGACCATGCGCATTTTCTTGGTCGTGTGATTGGTGACAATTTGCCGCAGCTTTATCGCACTGGCACAGTATTTGCAATCACGAGCAAAACCGAAACGCAAAGCATCGTTTTAATGGAAGCAATGGCAAGCGGATTGCCATGTGTCGCAGTTGATGCTGGTGCAATTCACGAACTCGTCAAAACGAATAAAAACGGCTATCTCTGCGAAGCGGATGATGTTAATGCGGTTGCAAACGGCTTAGTCAAAATCTTGAACGACAAAGATCGCCGCGCAAAGATGTCAGATGAGAGCGTAAAACGTGCTGCTAAGCATGACATTAGTCACACGCTAACGCGTATGGAAGAAATTTACCAGCAAGTTTTAGATAATCGCGAAAGGGGAGAATAGTGGCGATTCCAAAAATCATCCACTACGTCTGGGTTGGCACAAAACCAATTCCAAAACGCGATCAAGTTTTCATTGAAGGCTGGCGTCGTCTTAACCCAGATTTTAAAATTAAACACTGGACCGAGAAAGACATTGATTTAAAAAAATATCCGCTCGTCAAAAAAGCTATCGACGAAAAACGTTGGGCGCTCGCAGCCGATATTATTCGCATGTATGCCGTGTATACGGAGGGCGGATTTTACTTTGATACGGACGTTGAATTGCGTAAATCGCTCACGCCGCTTACGAAATATAAAGCCGTCGCCGGTTGGGAATCGAATTTCTGGTTCACGACCGCTGCTTTTGGTGCTGAAAAACATTCGCCTTGGATTGGTAAGATTTTGAAGCGCTACGAACTCGCTGATACTTCGCAAATTATTACAACAAATACTTTCCTAAAAACCGTTCACAGCCCATCGGTTTATGCTAAAGATTTTTGGCCGCTCAAACTCGACGGCGAAACGCGCGTATATAATGATGAGTTTGCAGTTTTCTCGCGCGAATATTTCAGCCCGAAACATTACATGACCGGCAAAGACGAAAGCACGGAAAATACAATCGCTTATCATCATTACGCTTCGACTTGGCATACGCGCATTGAAGCTTTCAAAAATTTTGCTAGCCGCACCGGCTATAAAGTGCTCGGTCCGAAGACCTTTGCTCGACTTGAACGACGCTTTAATCGCAGGCTCGAAAAACAAATTCGCAAGGAGCTTCCATGAATACGCCGACCAAAAAGCAGCAAAAACTTCTGAAATTTATTCAAGATTTTACGATCGAGCATGACTATTCACCGTCCTATCGCGAGATTCAGCGTGCGATGGGGCTAAGCTCAGTTTCAGCCGTAGCAGAGCACATCTCGAATTGTGAAAAGGCGGGTTACTTAAAGAAAATTCCAAACGCCGCACGCACCCTTGAGGTAATTCCACTCGAAACACACGAAGAAACGCAAAAACTTATCGAGAAACACATCGCCGAACTCGAAGCAAAGCTCGCCGAGAATCCGGACAGTCAGGGAATTAAAGACGACATCGCGACACTGAAGGCCGCCGCCAAGTTACTAAACATCGCAATAAAAGCATAAAATGGTATAATAACAGGGATGAGAAAAGAACCAGGATTTATTTATCGCATCTGTTTGCTAATTGGCGACGCGTTGGCGATTATTTTCTCGTTCTCATTTGCTTACTATTTCCGCACTCACATTGATTTTCGTCCATACTTCTTTACTTCGGAATTAATGGACTTTATTATTGCAAACTTAATCCTTCTTCCAATTTGGCTGATTATCCTATTATGTCTAGGCGTATATAAACGCGGTGTGCTTAGCCGCCCGATGGCTCTCGTTGGCCGTCTTTTCATTGCGAGCATCCTTGGCGTTATGTCGATTATTACTTATGACTTTTTCATAAACAATACAACCATCGCATCGAGCTCGCTATTTCCAGTACGCGGCATCGCGGTTTTGACAGCGGTCTTTTGCTTCCTTTCCTTAGTGATCGAGCGCGGAATTATTTCTGGCGTCCGTCGTTTCTTCTTGCGTCGCAACGTTGGCCTAATTCGCACAGTAATTGTTGGTGACAGCCCGAATACTACTCAGCTCCTGATGGGCATTTGGCCGGAAACTGGTTTCAAGGTTGTCGGCGTCGTCGCGCGTGACAAATATGTTCCAGACGAATGGAAAAAACGTCAATACGATTCGCTCGATACTGCCGTCAAAAATCTCCGCCCAGACGCAATTATTCATACCGGCGGCAAGAATATTGAAGAAGTGAACCGCGTCGCGATCAATCATCATGCACTCTATTATTACTCGCCAGCAAACGACTCGATTATTACGCTTAGCGGCAGAGTAGAATGGATTGCTGCGACTCCGATTGTACTAATTCGTACAACGCCACTTCATGGTGCTGCTCGCGTTTTGAAACGCTTTGCTGATATTGTTCTGAGCTTACTGTTTATTATTATTACTTCGCCATTTATGCTCGTTGTATTTATTATGCAAAAAATCGCCGAGCCAAAAGCACCAGCTATCTACAAAGATATCCGACTTACGCGCTTTGACAAAGAATTTGGTCTTTATAAATTCCGTAGCATGAAGCAAGAATATTCGGGCCTCACGCCAGAACAGGCTTTCGAAAAAATGGGCAAGCCAGAGTTATCGAAAAAGTATCGCGAGCAGGGCGATTATCTCGCAAACGACCCGCGCTACACAAAGCTCGGTACTTTCCTACGCAAAACCTCACTCGACGAATTACCGCAATTCTTCAACATTCTAAAAGGCGATATTTCGCTAATTGGTCCACGTGCCCTCCAACCAGCTGAGCTAAAATCTTATGGTGACCGCAGCCTCATTCTTTCTGTTAAATCCGGACTAACCGGTCTTGCGCAGGTCTCTGGTCGTCGCGACATTTCCTTCAATGAGCGCCGCGCCCTTGATGTGTATTATGTCCAGAACTGGTCAATCGCTCTTGATATTTCGATTTTTGTCCGCACAATCGTCGCCGTATTTAAACACGTTGGTGCAAAATAAACTCTAGACATTTTTTAGAAAAAATTGTAAAATAATCAAATGGACCACATAGCCTCACGTGGTCTAAATTTATTGCCGGAGGGCATTAAACTTTGAGGAGCACCTATGTTAAAAACAGATTATCGTATTGATGGATTGGATGACATGACAATCGAGATGTCTATTAGAGGAACGGCACACTTCATGAATAATATCGTTTCCGGATGGTATTCGCTCGATGAAGTAAACCTTACGCCTGGCGGAAAAGTAAAATTACTATTTACTCCGACTGACGAGATTAAGCATGCCTATCCAGCAAAAGAATGCAGTTTAGTTCTTTCTGCTCATAAATCATTCTCGCTCATCGAGAAAGAGCAGTATAGTACTGACGATAAGACAACTATTAAGTATGTTTTCTTAAACTGCCAGATCAATGACGAAGGTCAGCCATATTTCCACTATGAAATTTTGCAGAAGACTATGGCTGGAGTTTTGCCTGAGGAGTGTATTCATATTAACACTACAGCTGAGTCCTTAATTAGTGAAGGTTATTCAAGGTTAAAGTCAATCGACGACAAAGCTCGCAGTGGTTGTATGGTAGTTTTGGAGAATCACAGAAAAGCATCTTAAGTATTAACATCGTAGTCTGTGAAAAGAGCCATGGATTTTAACAATCCGTGGCTTTTTATTGCTAAAATATATATATGAAAGCACGCAACCGCAAAATCATCCGCGTTTCTATTCTTGGAATTATCGTTAATCTCGCCTTGGCAGGCTTTAAGATTTTTGTCGGTTTGCTATCAAATTCTATTGCTATTATTCTCGATGCAGTGAATAATTTTAGCGATTCGCTCTCGAGCATCGTTACGATTATTGGTGCACACTTTGCTGGCAAAGGTCCGGACAAAAAACATCCGATAGGGCATGGTCGTGCCGAATATCTTAGCACTGTTATCATTGCGATACTGATTATTTATATTGGTCTAACCGCGCTCGTCGAATCAACGAAGAAAATTTTCAATCCGCCGGAAGTAAATTATTCTGTGCAGACAGTGATTGTTGTTTCGGTTGCAATTGTTGTGAAGATTTTACTTGGGCTCTACGTTCATCGTCGCGGAAAAAAGTTGAAGTCCGGCTCGTTAATTGGCTCCGGTCTTGATGCACTTTATGATGCAATTATTTCCGCCGCCACGCTTGCAGCGATAATTATCTTCTACACTACCGGTCTGGAAGTCGAAGCTTATCTCGCCGCAGGGATTTCCTTCTTCATTCTATATTCCGGCATTCGTCTTATCCGCAGCGCCTTTAGTACTATTCTTGGCGAACGTGTCAGCCCAGAGATTAGTCATCGTATTAAAAATAGCATCAATAAGTTTACCGGCGTGAACGGCGCTTTCGATTTGGTTATGCATGATTATGGCAACGGAACGACGGTTGCTTCTGTAAATATCGAAATCGATCATAAAATGACCGCTTCCGATATTGATGATTTGACGCGCAGCATTCAGAAAGAAATCTATCGCAAGCATCATATTATTCTTAGTTCGATTGGCGTGTATGCGATTGACCTAAGCAATCCGGAAGTAGAGAAATTATGGCAAAAAGTAAATGATATTTGTCATCGCTATGAACATATTATCAATATTCACGGTTTTCATGTTGATCAAAAGGATCGTGAGATCTCCTTTGATATTGTTGTAGATTTTACAACACCCAACCGCCTGCAATACTATCAAAAATTCTGTCGCGAAGCTAGCGAGTCGATTCCGGATTATCTCCTTGACGTTACGCTCGACGCAGATATTAGCGATTAAAATACCGCCCCGATCGCAGGGCGGTATTTTTATGGATGGTTTTCTAATAATTTTTCAACTTTTTCGCATATTAAATTTTGTGTTGTCTTTTCTAAATTCTTTATATCGTCGTTTTCTAATATATTTGCGAGCACCTTTGCTGAAACATCACGACGTCCAAGCATCTTGCAAACGGTTAACATTAGGCCGAACATGCTAGTGCAAGAGTTTTGTAAATCTAGAAGATTATTTGCCAGTGCAAACATGAATACATAGCCACTACTAAATTTGATGCCAATCATATAAATGTAAATAGTAGTGTCTTGAATTTGGATTGTACTAGAAAAAGTTTGCGGCACAGGGTAATCGTATACCTCTGCATAAAAATCATCAAAGGATCTAAATGCAAAGGTGTAGCCGAGTTGCTCAATTTCCGGATCGACTTTGTTGCGGCAGAATATAACGCGATCCATCTCGTTGTCATTATCTTCGGAACAATGAATCGATAACAAGGTGTTTTCCGATTCGAAGAAATCCTTAAAAAGCAGGTTCTCGATTGCGTCACAAACAATATCTATCTCATTATTTGAAAAATTAAATGATTTCCATCTGTCAATGAACATATCCATATGCTCACCCCCTCGCCAAAAGATATGTCTATATTATAGCATATTATCGCGCTCTGTCAATATGAGCAGAGCGAAGAATGCGTAGAGATAGGCTGATTCGAACCAAAGAATCAGATCCATAAAATACGGCACGCGTAGCACGTCCGAGATACAGAAGTAGACCGAATAAATCGTGAAAAACACTGCGAAAATGAGTGTACTTTTACGCTGTGCTTTCGCAATTGAAAGAAGACTAATCAGCGCAATATCTACGAACATTACGCCTGCAAAGAATTTATGAATGACGGCCGGCATGCTTTCGTCTGGCACGTGCGGGCTGATTGATAGCGCCATGAATGCGATTACGAAAACATACATCAACATGCGCCAAAGCGCGCCGCGTTCTTTCGCACGCGTGAGTAGGTAGTAGACGACCATCACGATAATCGCCATATTGCCCGCGCAAAAAATCAGGGAACTCCACCAGTTCAAACCGACGTAACGACTAATCGTGAGCGTCGCGTCGCCCGCGCGTCCGTCGAATAACCAGTACCAACCAATCAGGCCGATATATTCAGCGATGAAAATTAGTAGGGAAATGAGCAATAAGTTTTTCTGCTTTTTTGGCGTTTCTTCCATAAAGCTATTTTAACAGAGTATGCTATACTTTTTACAGTATGAAAGAGGCGAAAAAACGTAATAATATTATCGATTTGTATCGGTTTATCGCTGCCGTCATGATAATGTTCTGCCACACGGACTTATTGTTTGAGAAGACCTATGCTTCGTATATGTTTGTCGATTTCTTCTTTATTTTGAGCGGTTATTTTACGGTTGCGCACTTTGCAAAAATGCGCGCCAGCGCCTCGCCGGAAGAGCGCGGCAAAACCGCCTTTTCCTATACGGCACATAAGTTTTTGCCATTCTTGCCGTACTTATTATTGGCAGTTCCAATTACGTATTTTGCAAGGAATATTAATCTTCTTACGTCTGGCGGCTTAGGTGCTTTTATCGGCGGATTCCGCGACATGTTTTCCGAGATTATTCTTTTGCCGGTTACTTTCTTCTCATATCCAATTCGTCAGCTTGGCCCGCTCTGGTATCTTTCGGCACTGCTTGTTGCGATGCCATTCTTCTGCTATGTTTGTCAGAGCAAATATCGTCGCTTCTTCGGTATTATCGGCCTTGTCTTTGCGTATTTCTTCTATGTTTCGATTCCGGTCATTTCCGCCTTCGATCCAGTCAGTTGCGTTTTGAAAGCCTTTGCGGCAATGTTTATTGGCATGTTTATTTATGATGTTGTTCAAGAGTTTGCGAAAGTCAAACTACGCAAATGGGTGCTTGCGGCTTTGACTTTGATTGAGCTTGGCGGTATTACATTTGCCGTTGCGTCAGCCTTCATCGATCCAATTTATCCGCCACATATCCAGCTCGTTATTTATATTATTGTGCTTATAATCTCGCTCTCGCAACAGAGTTATATTAGCCGAATTAAATGCAACTTCCTTTCTTTCCTCGGGAAACTCAGTATGCCAATCTTTATTTGGCACTATGCCGTCGGGCGCGTGATTATGTATCACGTCCAGCCGACTTCGTCGCCGGTGAAGCGCTATCTCGTGTATTTTGGCGGCACGTTTGCGATTTCACTCGTGAGCTACCTCGTTATTGAATTTGTGAAAAAGAAACAAATCTTTACGAAAAAATTGTTGGTTGAGAAATAAAGCAGAGCAACCTCTTTCGGCATTTTTTTGACAACACCTAAAAATCTGTGAAAACTATTGGCGAAAACAGAGAAAAAGTAATCACTGCGAGCGCCTTCCAAAATCCCCTAAATTATTATATAATTACCCCTAATATGGAACCCAAAACCACCACTATCGACGGGCAGACCGTCAAGATTCCGCGTCACGTCGCAATCATTGTTGACGGCAACGGGCGTTGGGCGAAAGAGCGCGGCCTCACTCGCATGCAGGGCCACGACGCTGGCTTCAAAAATCTCAAGCAGCTCACGAAACATATCATCAATCGTGGTATTGAATACGTTAGTTTCTATGTCTTCTCAACCGAAAACTTCAAGCGCAGCGCCGAAGAAGTTGGCCATCTCATGGATATCTTCGTCCTACTCTACAAGCACAATCTCAAAGAATTCATGGATAACAATATCCGCGTTATTTTCTCTGGCCGCAATGAGCCGCTCCCGAAATCCGTTATGAAAGCCCGCGACGAACTCGCCGAGAAAACCAAAAACAACACTGCCGGCACCGTCAATTTCTGTCTCAACTATGGCGGTCGCGCCGAAATTATTGACGCTGCTAAAAAACTCGCGAAAGACAAAGACGTCGACATCGAAAACCTCACCGAACAAGACTTCGCAAAATACCTCTACCAGGATCTCCCAGATGTCGATCTTATGATTCGCACCAGTGGGGAACTTCGCCTCAGCAACTTCCTATTGTGGCAAAATTCCTACGCCGAATTCTATTTCCCAAAAACCAAATTCCCAGACTTCCACGAGGACGACTTCGATAAAGCACTAATCGAATACACTTCGCGCGACCGTCGCTTTGGTGGCATCAAAAACAACTAGTTTGCTACAATTATAAAAAGGAGGAAAAATGGAAGAAGGCAAACACGAATTTTACGACGAATCAAAATGGGAAAAAGAAACTGGCGCCGAAGATAACGGCGAAAACCTCAATACCGATGAAGGCGAAGATTGGGAATCGCTCAAAGACTACGGCAAAGATGAAGGTGATTCCGACCAGTCTAACGACGGCGAAGATATGGAATTCTAATCGCCGCCAGGCTTTTCGATTTCAAATACTTCTTTTCCTTGCATAAATAGACCGTATTTTCCGGTCAGCTCGATCGGCTCGTCAAGCGTCACGAATTCTAGCGAGCCAGTATCTGTCGCTCTTGCGCCAGGCGCTAGTGACAGGGTAATGAATGGTTTCTCGATCTTGTCGCAGGCTTTTTGTGTTTCCGGATCGTCTGATTCGAGTTTAGCTAGAAGTCCCTCATTCTTTCCATTGTTTCCATAACCAATCGCAGAAATGCGAACATCCTTTCCGAGACTATTGAGATTCAATTCATCCACTTCTTTTGGCCTGAAGCAAGTCGTAATGTGCGGCGTTTTTACTCTATTCTCAAGCAATGACGGCGCTTTCGAATATAAATCATCAGCATCGATAAAAACTCCAGAATATAGAATCTTTTCACTCAGCAGTTCTAATTCTTTTTCTTCCTCTGACATGGAATTGAATTTTTCCGTCCGCTCCATGTCGATCACTTTTTCGTCATAGGCTAGCGAATGTGTTGCCCAGAACTCTTCGCACTTTTGGCGCTCCTCATCTGAACTAATTCCCGGATCCCACGGTTCGCGTGTCGCAATCTCGCCAGGAAAGCAAGTCGTCAAAACGTAATTATTGTCGCCAAATTCCGGATCTCTATTCAGGATAATCGCCAACGAATCCGTTACTCTACTGGCGCGACTCTTATTCATCGGCGTTCGACCGGGGCGCCCTTTGCGAAACACCATTACGACCTCATCGTCTGGCTGTGTTTTGACGCAGGAAGTATATCCTATCGCGTAATCGAATTTTACCTCTTCTGCAATGTAGCTTCTCCCACCGGCATCAATCTTCTTCAGCGCTGTCGCCAGTAGTTTTTCCGTCACGACTCCGTCTTCAGTATGAAAGTGGCTATACGCTCTATCTCGTACAGTCGCGCCATCCGCTGTTTGACCAAGAATCGGTCGCTCTTTTTCGCGATTAGATTCCGTAGTGTTTACGTTTATTTTTTCCATTGCTTATATTTTATCAAAAAATCCCGAGTAAGAAGAAACCGGGATTATTGCGCATAAAAAATGGCTCCCCCGGCCAGACTCGAACTGGCAACCTCGAAGTTAACAGCTTCTTGCTCCACCATTGAGCTACAGGGGATTGCAACTATTATTTTATCAAAAGCATCTCTATCTTGTCAAGAATTCTTATTCTGTCATTTTGCTTGTGCTTTTTTAGGAAAAATGTTATCATAAGCGCAACTAAAACAAGAGAGGTAGTGCAGTGAAAATCAAACACATTGCAATTGCTGCGGTTATTGGCGCAGCGGCATTAACGCCATTAATTATCTTTAATCAAAATTCAGGCGCCCAAGTCTCATCATATATGGACTATAGTGCTGTTCAACCGCTCATCGATACAGAATTCGCCTCCTCTCGAATCTACTACACAAACAATACACAATTAATTGTTAAAAAAGACGGTGCAGATGATACGCGCACTGGCACATTCAGTGGCAATTATCCTGTTCAGCCAGGTAAGCAATTTGTCATGCTTATTTCTAATTCCTCTGCAACCGACAATAACGGCAATCCTGTCGATGTGATTTGGAAAGTTAATAATGTTAAATATTGGGATGAGCTTAAAGATGCCGATGGTAATCCTATAACCGATTATGAGAAATTCTTCTCGATTTCTAAGCGTTCGGCAACATGCGGTTCTAGCGCAGATGTTCCGACTACGCCAGATTATGATCCTTGTAATGGCGGTGATGGTACTAATAATCTAGGCTCCGGCGATCCAATCATGTTCTGGCTAAATGCACATTTTGCCAGTGGCGACTTCACTGTCCAATATATTAAGAAGGGAAGTTTTAGCGACAGTACTCTTTCTGGCACCCCGGCTGGCCTTACGCGCCTAACCTATTTGGCTTACGATTTTGACGTTCCCAATGATGCTCACTATACGACTGCAGATTACTTTAATGGCGACGAGGGTGCACGCGTTACCCCGGCTAGTGCCAGTAAAACTACCTTCTACTACAACAAAAACAATACTAGCCCATCTATGCCGGAAATGTACGAATCGCAAAATGGCCTCGCTGTTCGCAACTTAGGAGATGCTGGCTACTCAGGAGCTTATAATGGCATTCACTGGGGAACTTCATATTACGCCACGGTTACCAGTATGGCGAATTCTAGCTATACATTCACCTATGCGGCATCCACTGCTGGCACGACTTATTTCTTTGGTTCGCCATCCGCCTATGACACGCCGGATCCAGTTAAATATGTCGAAGAAGACGGAAAGACTGAAAACCGTGCCACGACTGGCAGCAAATTTAACTACATCATCAAACAGCGCATTCCAAACGTATTTAGCACGTCGAATGACATCTTGACTTTTGCTTCGCTCTATTCGAAATACTCGAGCATTAATGAAAGTCACAACTATACAAGCTTCAAAATTTCGGACAACATTGACGCTAACTTAATCCTACCTGTGTATACCGCGGTCAAAGTTTATCGCGGCAGTACTGATGTGACGGATAAATTTGACGTCGTAATTAGCGGTCGCGACATTACTGTCAGCGCTAAGGCGGCCTACCTCGCAACTGCAGATTTCTATAACGCAACGTATAAAATCGTCATTCCGGTCACCGCAAAAAATACGATTACAACTCAGCAGATTCCGAATCACGCGACTAACTCTTATACCTATACAGGCATAACTACTCCTCGCACCAAGACTACGAACGATACGATTACGAACATCTATCATAAGCTTACAGTCCGTCATATCGACAAAGAAACCGGAAAAGAAATATCCGACACTATCGCGACTGAGCAGAATCATGGTTCCGAATATACTACGAGCAAGGCTTCCGATTTGCCGACCGGCTACCAGCTGATTGCTGTTCCGGACAATGCGACGGGCATCATGAATTCCGACGTCACAGTTACTTACTATTACAATATTCCGAAGAATCCGAGCACGCTCGATCGTGATCTCGTCCCGTTTGCGATTACGCTTGGCGGTACTGCATTAATTGCGGCCGGCCTCTTCTGTGTCGCGACAAAACGTCGCTAAACAATCGCCCATTTCTTTGCTAGAATATAACTATTAAACACGGAGGAAATATGTGTGGAATTGTTGGTTATGTAGGTGGGAAAAAGGCACAAGATGTCTTAGTCGGCGGTCTTAGAAGATTGGAATATCGCGGCTATGATTCGGCCGGAATCGCAACGCTTGATGATGACGATAAAGCACATCTAACTCGCTCGGTCGGTAAAATTGCTGAGCTCTCAAAAGCACTTGAATCTGAACCGCAAACTGGTCATCTTGGTATCGGTCACACTCGCTGGGCTACCCACGGTGGCGTTACTGAGACGAATGCTCACCCACATCATGTTGGCAACATCTATATGGTTCACAATGGTATCATTGAGAACTACAAAGAAATCAAAGCTGAGCTAAAGGATTATGATTTCGCCTCCGATACTGATACTGAAGTACTCGCCGCACTCATTGATAGCAATTACAAAGATGGCGTATCGCTAAAAGATGCCGTCGCAAAATCACTCAAACGCATTCGTGGTACATATGGCATTGCTGTTTTTTCGCCGAAAGAACCAGGCACGATTATTGTCGCTCGTCTCGGCTCGCCGCTCATCATTGGCCTCGGCAAAGACGAAACGCTTATTGCCTCCGATGCATCTGCGCTTCTTGGCTACACTCGTGAAGCGATTTATCTCAATGACGGCGAACTCGCGGTTTGTACTGATAAAGGAGCCGAGGTATTCACGCTCGGTCTGAAGCATCTCGACAGCAAACCGGAAACTATTGAAGGTGATCTCGCCCAAATTCAAAAAGGCGGCTACGATCATTTCCTACTCAAGGAAATCATGGAACAGGCCACTACTCTACACAATACGCTTAGCGGCCGCATCGATCCAAAGGCGGGGAAGATGCATCTTGGTGGTCCGAATCTAACTGAAAAAGAAATGCGCGACATTCATCACGTTGTAATCGTCGGTTGCGGCACTGCGTACTATGCCGGCCTCCTTGCTTCCTATTATATGGAGCAACTCGTTCCGGATCTTACGACTGAAGTTGTGATTGCGAGCGAATATCGTTATCGCTCCCTCCATCTTCCTAAGGATTCGGTCGCGTTGATCGTTTCTCAGTCCGGCGAAACGGCTGACACTTTGGCATGTCTTCGCGAAATCAAAAAGCGCGGCGTCAAGACGCTCGGTATCGTAAACGTCGTTGGCTCTACTATTGCTCGCGAAGTCGATGGCGGCACTTACGTTCACGCTGGCCCAGAAATTTCGGTCGCTTCGACTAAGGCATTTACTGCTCAGGTTGTCGCAATGTTGATGTTTGCTGGCATGATTGCTGAATATCACGGTGGCGATCCAAAATTGATTGCAGAGTTTACGCGTGAGCTAGAAATCTTGCCAAAGGAAATTGAAAAAGTCCTAAATGATAATCACGACACGATGAAGAGTCTCGCAAAGAAATACTCCAAGTTCGACCACGCACTTTATCTCGGTCGCGACACGGCCTTTCCGATTGCGCTCGAAGGTGCGCTCAAGCTTAAGGAAATTTCCTATATTCACGCTGAAGGTTATGCGAGCGGGGAACTCAAGCATGGTCCAATTGCGCTAGTTGATGATCGTTTCTTTGAAGTCTTCACTATTCTCGATAACTGGCTCTTTGATAAATCTTGTGGCGGCCTTCATGAAGTACGTGCCCGCGGCGGCAAAACCATTGTCCTTACAAATTCCAAAGCCGACATTGAAGCAGATGATATTATCCGAATCGAAAGTCCGATTAAACTCCTCACGCCAATCTTGCTCAATACTCTCCAGCAATTGTTTGCTTACTATGTTGCCGTTAATCGTGGCAATGATGTTGACCAACCACGCAACCTTGCTAAATCTGTGACGGTGGAGTAATGGCTGAGCCTGCTCGCAGTCGTAAAACGGAACGTGCTAAACGCCGCTGCGAGCGTCGTACTAAACGGAACTACCCTCGTATTTCACTAAAGTCAATCTTGTATGTCACGCGGATTTATCGCAAAGCAGTCGGCCCGAAAAGTTTCTTTTTCGCATTTTATCGTATTTACAATTCTGTAATTCCGACTGTAACCGCGATTCTTTCTGGTGCCGCAGTGACTAGCATTGTTGGCGCTATTGCTACGCGTGATTTTACTCCATTTATTATCATTGCTGCATTTTTGCTCGGCATCGAAGTCTTGAACGTTTTGCTTCGCGCGCTCAATAGTTACCTTTCGATGACGACCGTGCAAGATGTCTTCATCTATGTCGGTGAGCAGATTGCGACAAAGTATATTCAAATTCCACTCAAGTTGCGTGAAAGCAAAGAATTTGCAGATAAATTTGAGCGCGTCCGAGATTTCGGCAATTCAATAACTTATGTTTCGTCGAGTATTGTGGGCGTTATATCCGCAGTCACTAGCCTGATTTCTGTTGTCATTGCGACACTAACAATCTCTCCGCTAATTACGCTCGTGATGTTTCTTGCTGCAATTCCTTCGGCTTTTCTTAATCTTCGTCTCTCTGCGATTGAACGACGCAACTGGCGCGAATATACGCGCGACCGTCGTATCGCATGGGCAATAGAGCAAAAAATTACTAATTCAAACAATGCGCTTGAAATTGAGATGAACGGTCTTTCGTCACACCTCGTCCATAAAATGGTTAAGGCGCGTCGCCACGGTCAAGAACAGGACATTATTGAACGTCGTCGTTTCTTGTTACCAAGTTTTGGTGCAGATATGCTTGAATCGCTCGCAAGTTTTGGTGTGTTAATTTTCGTTGCGGTCGAAATTATTCTCGAAAAGCTTGAAATTGGTCAATTCTTAACTATCCGCACGCTCCTTAACCAGCTAAATAACAATATTTCGAGTTTCTTTAATAGTATTACTGCCGTAAATGAAAATCTCGTTAATGCGACAGACTATATGGAATTTATGGAAACGCCTAGTAAGCCAAACGGCAATGTCAAAATAACGAGCACGCCGAAAATTGAATTCAAGAACGTTTCGTTTAGTTATCCAAATTCGAAAACAAAAGCCCTTGATAATGTTAGCTTCACGCTTGAGCCTGGGCAATCGCTTGCAATTGTCGGCGAAAATGGCGCCGGCAAAACTACACTCATTAAACTTCTGATTGGTGCTTACGAACCATCGGAAGGCGTGATTCTAGTTAATGACGAACCATTCGAACATATTGAGCGCGAAAGTTATCTCAAGCAACTCGGCGCACTCTTCCAGGAATATGCGCGCTACGAGTTTGCGACACTTGGCGAAAATGTATGGTTTGGTGACGTTCGCAAGAAATACAATACTGCTAACGTAAAGGCTGCTCTTCGCGATGCCGATTTAGATAATCTTGCTGCGAGATACGAAAAAGGACTCGACCAAATTTTGTCGAAAGATTTCGACAATAAATATACGACCGATTTGTCTGGTGGCCAATGGCAGCGACTGAGCATCGCGCGTGCATTTTATCGTTCACCGAATGTTCTTCTCCTTGATGAACCTACTGCGGCGATTGATGCTGAAGCAGAGTATAAGATTTTTCAGAATATTCTCGCTCGTCAAAAAGACAAAACTACCGTTATAATTTCGCACCGCTTTTCGACCGTACGCAAAGCAAAATCTATCGTCGTTCTAGAAAAAGGCCGCATTATCGAAGCCGGCACACATGACGAACTTATTGCTGCGAATGGTCGCTATCGTCAGATGTTCGAGCTCCAAGCGGAAGGCTATAACTAACAAATCATTGACAGATACGGCATAAAAAGAGTAAAATAACCATAACAATTTTACAAAATAAATAAGGTCAAAAAATGAAGCGTTTCAAGAATCTTTCGCTCAAGAAGCGAACTCTCGCCATTGCAGGCGTATCAGTATTATGTTTGGTTGTTGTAGGCACAATTGCCTTCAATCAAGATTCTATATTTTTCAACAATCTCTTTAAGCTCGCCGATGATAATGTAGAGTTTGTAGAGACTTTTGATTCCCCAGATGATTGGCAGCCATGTCAAGAAACACCAAAGACCGCAATTGCCAGAAACAAGAACTCTACTCCACGCTATGTAAGAATGAAGATTAACGAATACTGGCGTGAAAAGAATTCGCAAACCCCTGCAAGCGATCATGAAACGTCCGATCTTCCTTTGACCTGGGATGATTCTGGCACAACCAAGAATTACGCTGTCATTAATACTCAAAATGACGATAAGTGGGAACTAAAGCGTGATGGCTGGTATTACTACAAGACTGCACTTAGCCAAGATGAAGAAACGCTTTCACTCCTAAAATCTGTAACCTTTAACTGTGAAGTAAATACTGCTGGTGAAATCCGCTACAGTGCTGACGGCAAAGCTGGTGAATCTGTTCCAACTGAATACGCTGATGCGACCTATCATCTTTATATTACTTTCCAGATGAGCGACGAGGAATATCCAGAGCCACGCCACGTGGTCGACTGCGATAACGCAACCGAGCTTTATGATATTATTGCTTGTCAAACTCTCGGCCCAGACGATAATACTACATTTGGCACATCAGCGACCTTTGATGATAACCGCATCGGCGTCAGCACTTATGCCTCTACAAAAGACGACGAATATCCAGTCTATTATTATCGCTCCGGCATAAATACAAATTATGTTGATTTCGCCGATAAATGTTGGCAGATTCTTCGAACAACTAGCACTGGTGGCGTCAAGTTGATGTATTCCGGCGACATGGCTACGGTTCAAGTTGGAGAAAATGAATATAGTAGAATGTGCTTTAGCGGCGAAGAGCTAAAGTCAAAGTTTAATACCAATTATCAGGATATGCACCAGGGATCAATGAATCTCAACTATGCTGGCTATATGTACGGCGACCATGAAAACGCAGTCCCGCATGAAGATGGCAATTATATGTACGAAACCTTCTATACTTCAACTGGCGATCGTAATAATCCAGAAATGTGGTTTGCGAATGATGTCAGTTGGGACGGAGAAAAATATCATCTTGTTGGTGAGAAAAAAGTCCTTAAATTCTGGCAAGGAAACTATAATAATCCGCCCGAAGATAGTTATTTGGATGTGATGACGGGTTATCGCTACACTTGTCGTGGACCAGTCGATGAATGCGAATATGTTGACTACATGGTTTCGGTTACTAGTGGAACTGATGTCTCGTACGCCGTTTCTCTATATAATGGCGACGATATAGAAGATTATAAGAGTCACATACATGAAAACCTTCACGACTCAACAATAAAGACTGTCGTAGATGGCTGGTATAGGACTAACCTTAGCAGCCATTCGAATATGATTGAAGATACCGTTTATTGCGCCGATCGCGATATCCGCGGCGGAGGTATGTCGGGCAAAGATTTCATTCAGGAGAATGTTGGCCCAAGTGACCCATACGGCGCTTACCGTGCCTTCTCTGGAAGCTTTATGCGCAATTACTACAATCACGCATCTGTCGTAAATAATGCAAAACCATCTTTAGATTGCCGTAAAGAAGATTCATATACAGTCTCTAGCACGATCGGCAACGGTGCCTTAACTTACCCAGTAGGCCTTCCTTCTGCAGATGAAATTATATTAACATATAACAATAAATGGTCTTCAATTAGTGGTAGCACGTTCTGGACTGGCTCGTTTGCTATGGCATCATCCGGCAACGGCCCGAATGTATGGAACTTTTCGTCATATAGAGATAGTAGAGGTGAGGGTAGTCTTGAATACTCTAGTCTAAGTTCTGAATATACGGTTATGCCGGTGATATCACTAAAGCCTGGCGCTAAAGTGATTTCTGGCAACGGAAATTCATGGAATGCGCCGTATAGAATAGAAGAATAGCGCTAAGCTCTCTGTTGTATAATATATATATGGCTAAGACCAAAAAACCGGCTGCGCAGAAAGTCGTTAATCGACGTGCGCATTATGACTATAATCTTTCCGATAAACTTGAAGTCGGTATGGTTTTGACGGGCCCGCAAGTTCGACTTATTCGCGATCGCCATGCTCAACTTAAGGGTACTTACGTGACGCTTCGCCGTGGAGAACTTTGGCTTCTCGGACTTACACTTGGCACTGAAACAGAAACGGATATCAAACTGCTCGCGACCAAAAAACAGATTGCCGGTCTTGACCGCGCGAAGCAGCAGGGGAATACTATTGTTCCGGTTGAATTGTTGCCGACCAAACGCCACATTAAGCTGATAATTGCAGTAGGCGAAGGCAAGAAAAAATACGACAAACGTCAGACGATTAAAAACCGCGATCTCGACCGCGAGTCAAAACGTTTCCGATAAGAGAGAATTATGGTATAATATAATCTTGTAAATATAATTATTTTTATGGAGTAAAAATGAGAGCCCTCGCAAAAGATCTTACCGTCAAATCTGGAAAAGTTGAATTGGCCGGCTGGGTAAATTCCCGTCGCGACCACGGTGGTCTCATTTTTATCGATCTTCGCGATCATACTGGAGTCATCCAGCTCGTTATTGATCCGCAAACAAAGGATGCTTTTGAGCTCGCTGAACATCTTCGCGATGAATATGTGGTTCATGCGGTTGGCACTGTTCGTCAGCGTGGCGAAGGGCTCGAGAATCCAAATATTCCGACCGGCAACATTGAGGTTGTCGTTGAGACACTCGATCTTCTAAACCGCTCCGATGCGCTTCCAGTTTCTACTCATGATGAAGGCGTTGAGACGGGTGAAGAACTTCGTCTCAAATATCGCTATCTTGATCTTCGTCGTCCAAGTATGCAGGCTCGTCTCGCGCGTCGCTCTGAATTTTATCGTTTTATGCGCGACTATATGCACAAGCATGAATTTATTGAAGTAACAACACCGATTTTAGCTAACTCGAGTCCAGAAGGCGCACGTGATTTTATTATTCCGTCCCGCCTCCGTCCAGGTCAGTTCTATGCCTTACCGCAAGCACCGCAGCAGTTTAAGCAGCTTCTTATGGTTGGTGGTGTCCCACGTTATTATCAGATTGCGGCTTGTTTCCGCGACGAGGATCCACGCGCCGATCGTCTTTACGGTGAGTTTTACCAGCTCGACTGCGAGATGTCTTTCGTTGATGACGGCGAAACTGTCCGCCAAGAAATGGAACCATTGTTAAAGAGTCTCGTCACTGACTATGCCGGCAAGAAACTTATGAGCGAGGATATCCCGCGCATTCCGTATCAGGAAGCGATGGAAAAGTATGGTACCGACAAGCCAGATCTTCGCTACGGCATGGAACTCATCGACCTTACTGAAGATTTGAAAGATACTCAGTTTGCCGTCTTTGCAAAAGCCGAATGCGTCAAAGCAATTTGTGTTAAGAATGGCGCCGATCTTAGTCGTTCGCAAATTGATGGCTTCACTGAAGAAGCGCGCAAACTTGGCGCTGGTGGTCTTGCTTACCTCACTTACACGCCAGAAGGTATTAAGTCTCCAATCGCAAAATTCTTGAGCGAAGCGGAACTCGAAGCAATCACAAAGAAAACTGGCGCTGAAGCTGGCGATGCTGTTTTCTTTGGTGCGGATAAGCGCGATAAGGTCAATAAAGTTCTTGGTGCGCTCCGTATTTCCTTTGCTGATCATTTCAAACTCAAAGATCCAAACATCGTTGCTTACTGCTGGATTGTCGATTTTCCATTCTATGAATGGGATGACGGGGCAGAGAAACTTGACTTCGGTCACAACCCATTTTCGATGCCAAAAGGTGGCCTCGAAGCACTCGAAGCAGCAAAGACCGACGAAGAAAAACTTGCTATTGTTGCCGATCAGTTCGATATGGTCATGAACGGTTATGAGATTTGTTCCGGTGCCGTCCGCAACCACAACCCAGAAATCATGTACAAAGCCTTTGGTGTTCTTGGCTATGACGAAAAATACGTTGAACAGCGCTTCGGCGGTATGCTTAATGCTCTGAAATTTGGTGCGCCTCCACATGCTGGCTGTGCTTATGGTATTGATCGTGTCTTTATGGTTCTCGAAGGAACTGATAATATTCGCGACATCGTCGCCTTCCCGAAGAATGGTTCTGGCGCCGACCTCATGATGGGCGCCCCATCGGTCGTTGATGAATATCAGATCACCGATTGTCATCTTCAGCTTATCCCTGACGACGAAGAATAAAACGCTCTTGCTTTTCCACCTTCCGATACTTATAATTAAAATAAGCATAACTGGGAAGGCCAATGAAAAAAACAAGAGAAAAACGGTCCCGGAAAATTTTGCCGATTATTTTCGGCGTCGTCGGGTTCCTCGCAATCGGCGGAACGATTGCTGTTAACCAAAGTACACATATATTTGACAATCTATTTCATGTGGATGAGGTGACTCGTATCGATTTTGTCGAAACATTTGATTCTCCGGACGATTGGCAGCCATGCCAGGAAATCCCAAAGACTGCAATCGCTAGAAATGAAGAAGGTGTGACAGTTAATCTTCGTCTTAAGTATGATGAATATTGGCTTTCCAAAGAGGGCGAAGATATGCCTCTCCAGAAAGATGGCGATAGTATTGCTATCATCAACTTCCAGAATCAGGCCGACTGGGAAGATGGTGGTGATGGCTGGTATTACTATAAGCACCAGTTAGCTCCAGGCGACGAGTCGAACTCGTTCTTTAAATCCGTCACAATGAACTGTGGCATGAATATGAGTAAAGAGCTCAAGTACTGCGAGAATGATGACGGTACGGATTGTGATAAAGATATTAGCGAGTATAGTGAAGCGACATACCACATCTTTATTCGCATGCAAACTTATTGGGGCGAGCAACCGCCAGCTGACCAGTACAACGTTTCGATTGATCCGAATGGCGGCACCTTCAATGATAGCGGCGAAGTATATACTACTAGGGTAGATAAGGGTACAGAGATAGATTTGTCCGATATCGAGCGCAGTGGCTATGATTTCGTCGACTGGACGCTCAATGGCAGTAGCAGTTACACTGATTCAACTATAACGATTAACGGTGATACTTCGCTTGTTGCAAATTGGGAACAATCCGGGCCACAAGTTGCTCGTATTGAGCGCACCGGCAGAATTTATCCATCCATTATGGCTGCTCATAATGAAGCGCAGGCGAACGATATAATTACTTTGCTCGTCGATACTGAGGAAGTGGTTACGAATGAAAAAACTGTCACACTCAACCTAGACGGACATACCGTCACTGGTTCACTCACGAATACCGTAAATGGCGACCTTACCGTGCTTGATGGCGAGATTAATAATCCAAACGGCATTGCTGTCACGAACAACGGCACGCTCACTGTTGGTATTAATGATTATGATGACCAGAATGCGGCGATTGTCGTTAATGATTATGTCCGCTTTATTGGCACGACTGTTGGTCTCAATCAGAACGGCACCTTCAATTATTACGACGGCTATCTTGAAGGCGATATTGGTCTTAATGGTGGCTATAATGATACTCCATTTTATCATCAGACCGGAGAAATTGGCGACATTCACTATCACCCACTAGTCAGCTATATTCAGGCGCGCGATATTCATCATGTTGAGCTCTCAGCAAACGATAACGCTGTCTCCAAGACAATTGTTGGCGGCGAGGTATTCTATTACGATCTCCAAGATAACATTAACGTCTCAGCGGAAACTGGCTATCAGATATATGCTGTGCGCGATTTTAATGCTGCCTATACTATTACAGTCCCAGAAAATACGGAGATTGTCTTTGACATAGCAGGATACAACGTCGTTTTCAAAAATGTAGCTACAAATAATGGCGACTTTACTATTCTAAATAGCTCTACTGAATCTGGCTCGCTGAAAACCGAGCAGACGATGGATAATGAAGGAGATCTAACTATTCGTGACATGACGATTGTTAGCGCAAATGCAAATACGACTTTAAAAAATGGCGGTAAACTAATTTTACGCAATGCTATAGTAACAAATTCAAATACCAGTTATGCGCTGGAAACTAAATCTGGTGGTAGCTATGATCTCGATGCGGATTCTGCAATTGTCGGGAATCGAAGTGGTCCAAAGGCTATATATAATGATACTTCAGACTTCGAATGGACGAATGGAACAATCTATGGCAACATCTTGAACACAGCTACAGCTACGGCGACAATTAGTGGTGGTACAATCGATACGACGACTGGCAGAGGATGGGAAACATGCGCCATTGATGGCGGTACGGTCGTGATTAACGATGGTGCTACGATAAAATCTCAGCGATCATTTGCTTGTAATGCTGAACTCACGATTAATGGCGGCACAATCACTGCTGGACCGCTATCTGGGGCAGCTGTCAATAATTCATCAAACTCTAAAAACACCTATATTAACGGTGGCACAATCACGATTAATGGTATGGGGAGCAGCGCGTTCTCCTTTGGTAAGAATGTTACTCAAACCGGTGGTGATGTTTCAGTCATCAGCTCATCGACTGGAAAAGGAACTGTGGGCTATTCTCAGATTGTAAATATGTCTGGCGGTACGCTGTATGTTGAAAACAACGGCAACTATGCAAATGTTAGTACTGCGCAGGGCATTCAGGCGACTGGCGGGGAAATCAGTGGCGGCACAATTACTGTCGTTAATAAGAAAAAACTGCCAGCAATTGGTGTTTCCGCAAAGAAGATTTCTGGCGGCACAATTAATGTGACGAGCAATACTGGAACGGCAATAGGAATTGAAAACACGGCAACGATTACTGGCGGAACGGTTACTGCAAACACGAATAGTGGTACTGCGTACGGCATCAGCAATACTAGCGGAGCTAGCACTGTTTCTGGAGTTACGGCGACGGCAATTGCAAATACAACTGGTACTGCTGCCGGCGTTAATGCTAGCTCTAACATTACAATTACATCAGGCAAATTTGAAGGCACTACTTATGGCATTCTCGCTAGTGGCGGGACGACTAAGCTCGGAGACAATGACGGCAATGTTGATATCGAGCATCCAGAAATTATCGGCGGAAATCTCGGCCTAAGCGGCAGTTCAATTAATTTCTTTGACGGAATAATCAAAGGTGGAACCTATGCAATTGGCGAAGGAGCGATTTCTGCTATTCCTGACGGATATACCTATCATAAAGAAACGATTGATGATAAAGAGAACTGCTGGCTCGTAGAAATGACGGGCTTCTTAGAAGTCGATGGTAATACATATAGCTCATTCGAGGATGCATATAACGCAATTTCAGGCGATACCGGCACTGTTAAAGTAATTACTGATGCCGACTTGGAGGCTGCTATTCCAAATAGCCCATCAGGAAAAACCGTCACTATTGATTTGAATGGGCATAAATTAAACACCACGCAGTCAATTTTGAGTGGTGGGTCACTTATTCTTACTGATAGTAGTCAAGCAAAAACCGGCGAACTGACGAACACTAATACTAGTGCTATTTCCGGCACAGGTTCGATATCGGTTATCTCGACTACGGTGACGGGCAATATTTCTTCTTCGTCGAGAAACGGAAGCGTGGCAATCGACGACAGCACAATAAACGGATACGCTCGATATACTGGCGAATATGGTTCAATGACTATTAATAATTCGCTGATTACTAGCTCCAGTAACGTTGTATATTGTTCTAGCTCTAGAGCCACTGTTACTATCGGCGGCAACACGAAGATATTTGCAGAGAATATAGATAATGTTGCTACGACTGGGGTATATACGCAGTGTAATACTACAATAAAAGATACTGTAGATGTATCTGTGGTTAGCAATCTTCAGTCCTCCAGAAGCCAAATGTATGCTATCAACAATAATGGAGGCACTCTAACTATTAAAGATAATGCTACGATAAGCGCGTTGGCGGTAAATAACGCTTCATTTACTCAAGGCATTTATTCTAAGGGCGGTACGGTGA
Source organism: Candidatus Saccharimonadota bacterium (assembly GCA_017510835.1). GTDB lineage: Bacteria > Patescibacteriota > Saccharimonadia > Saccharimonadales > Saccharimonadaceae > UBA2834. The sequence goes on along the minus strand of JAFWLZ010000034.1, from coordinate 32,907 downwards.
TTTTGGAAGGTGGCACAATAACGTCACGTGATAATGAATCTACTTACGCGACGGTTTATGGAATTAGAGCTGAAACTACAGGCATGTCGATAAGCGACGGAGCCGTAGTTACTGCGGAAGCCTATAGTGGAAGTGTCTTTGGCATCTATACCTATTATTCGCGCGAATTCTCGATGACGGGCGGACAAATTACAGCACACGGAGATTACTCGACTACGAAAGGCATCTTCTTTGACTATGGAACCCAAAACATTAGTCCTGTTATTACTGGCGGCACGATTAGCGCCTATTCTGATCGCGGCCTGACAAGCTATGGTATTCAAGCATATAACTTTGGTAGTAATAACGGAATTATTATTAAAGAAGGCACGATTAATGGTAAAAAGTATGGTATATACTCAGATCTTGCACCAGTAACCATTGGCGATAATAGCGATAGAGTAAATATCGACAATCCAAGCATAACGGGCGGCGAATATGCTTTGCATAATAACGATCGAGGAGCCGTCTTTAGTTTCTATGACGGTGTATTAAAAGGCGGTACAGAAGCATATTATCCTGACAGCATTTCTTCTATTCCAGATGGTTATACTTATCATAAAGAAACGATTGACGATAAAGAGAACTGTTGGCTCGTAGAAGCGAGCGACTATCTAGAAGTTGATGGCGCAACATATAATTCGCTCGGAAACGCTTACAATGCAATCACTGGCGATTCCGGCACAATCACGGTTATCGAGGATGCGACAGTACAAGCGGTCCATCCAGATAGTCCGGAAGGAAAAACCATTACGCTTGATTTGAACGGACATACTTTGTCTTATTCGCAGCCAATTATTAATAAGAGCACGATGATTATCCAAGATAGCAGCCAAGAACAAACTGGCGCCATCATTGGCGTTGGCTCATCAACGTCGGCAATTAAGAACTATACCGATTTGACAATTAATTCGGGCAATTTATCTTCTTCTTATCGTACGATTCATAGCATATATGGTTCGACGCTAACGATGAATGGCGGCACGATTACGAGTACTAATGCAGGTGTTTACTGCGTAGATGGAGATTACGAAAAACCTACTACAATAAACCTTAATAATGGTTCAATTACGGCAGATAGCGCTACTGCTGGCACCGTTGCTATATACTGTGGAAATGGCGTAATTCACATGAAGAATAATTTTTCCGTTGCGGCGACATCTACTGCCGGTGCTGTGACTGGCGTGAGCGGCAACACTCTTACAATTGAGGATGACGCTACGATTTCCGTTTCTACGGAGTGTGCGGACTCTTCCGCGTCTGCCCAGGGCGCTCAAGCTGGCTATATGACTATCAGTGATAATGCGGTGATTACTGCTGGTGCTAAAAATGGTCCGGCTACCGGCATTAGCTCCTCAAACATGTCGATTAGCAGCGGTACAATTACTGCAAGCTCTCTTTATGGTAATTCTTATGCCGCAACTGGTGGCGGTTCAATTACGGGTGGAACTATCTCGGCTGAGAGCCAATATTATGGTGAAGCATACGGCGTCAGCTTTGGCTCGGGCACAATTAGCGGCGGAAATATCTCTGCTCAATCCGATAAAAAGGCAGCAAAGGGCGTTACGGCGGCTAAAAATACGATTATTCAGGGAGGCACAATAACTGCAATTGCGTCGACGGGTACATCTTATGGTGTTTATGGAAAAGAATATACTATCACCGGTGGTACAATTGCTGGTATGTATGGCGCCTATACTGAGACGTCGGCGCCGGCAACCATCGGAAGCAATGACGGCACACTTGACCGTACTAAACCGATCATAACAAGTAGCATATATGCGCTTTCTGGCGTGTTTAACTTTTACGATGGCACATTAAGGGGCGAAATAAAAGCTTTCGAAGGCAGTGCAATCAAAACTATTGCCGATGATTCATCGATGCATTCAGATACTGTTACCGAAGGTGGAGTCACCTACCAGGAATGCTATCTTGTTGCTAGCTATGATGTAGCACAAATTGGCGGCAGTGCTGGCACGAGATATAAGACGCTCCAGGCGGCAGTAGATGCAGCGCTAGAGGATGATATTATCGATATTATTGGTGAGAACTATATGTTCTATAGTCTTACTATTCCGGCAGAAAAAGTGATTACTATCGATATGCATGGTTACGACACTTGGAGTAATAATCCAATCGTAAATAATGGTAAGGTCGGTATTATCAACAGTGCTCACGAAATTGACTCATCGACAATCACGCTCGAAGGAGGGTCTTCGGTAATAACGAACAATGAAGGCGCAGAATTGGCCGTTCATAATGTTGATGTTGATAGCGCATACGTTGCGTTTAGGAATAATGGTACGCTCGATATCGATGGCATTGAGGCGGTTGCGAAAGCATACTCGCTCAATAATAAAGGGAGCGGTGCGACTACAGTAAACAACTCAACTCTTTATGGTTCATACTATTCAATTTATTCAGAGAATGGAACAGTAGATGTTCAGAATTCAGTCCTGAAAGGCTCTATATCCGTTCAAAACAATCGGACGACTATTAAGGATAGCGTTTCTGGGCCAATAGACGAAGAAGACACTAGCAATTCCATCAACCTGAGTGGTACTGGCGAATTAATATTCGACAATGTCCAGCATACTTCTCGTTATCACAATAATCAGTCGAGACCGAGCTCTACCGAATACACTATCAATACCATTCCAGCAAACACATCCTTTACGGCTAAGAATTCTAGCTTAACGCTAGTTCCGCTTAGCGATACGAATGTTTACATTGACTTCTTCGAAAATAGAGGCTCAGTCAATATTGATAATTCGACTGTTACACTCGATACCTCTAAATGGGCTGCAACGGGCCGTCAAGTTAAAATGATTCAAAATGCTGGCACCATCAACTTCCCAAGCGGGGAAATAACAGCGTTCAATAATGGTAATGTTTACGGTATATTCAATACAAACACTGGCACAATAACGATGGGCGTTCCAGACGATAATCCTGATACTCGCGGCACAGAACAAGCTGACGTATCGACAACGAATCCAGCAATCAATGCAAACGTTAATAATACTTCTCGAAACGGCGTCGGTATTACAAATAATTCTGGCGTTATAAACTTCTATGACGGTAGAGTCACCGGCAGAACTGTAGCAATATCCTCTGGTGCGACACAAACAGAATACATGTATGAGCTCAGGGAATTTACCGATGAAAACGGCAATAAGTACATGATCCTCGTTTGGACGCCAAACTCATAAGAGAAAACCTAAAACATTGCTGTATAATAAAGCTATGAGAAAAACATTCGCTATAGTTTCGGCTGTCATCTTGGTCGCTTCTGCGGTAAATCCTGTCTGTGCCCAAACTATCAGCGATGAGCAACAGGGCTTGATTTCATCGAATTGCGCTAGTATTAAGCTTCAACTTCAGAATGTCGAAAGGCTGGGTTCTAAGAGCCGCCAGCACCTTGGCGCGCAGTATGAATCAGTTTTAACGAATCTGATTATCAATCTTAATCTTCGTCTTGTGAAGAATAATCGTGCGAACGCTGAAATCGCTGAGCAGCAAATCAAACTCTCATCTGAGCGCGATACTTTTAAGAGTAAATTCACAGACTATTCACGCGAGCTTGAATCGCTCAAAAATACCGACTGTAAGTCTGATCCGCAGCATTTCTACAATAAATTACTATCTGTTCGCGCAAAACGCAGTGAAATTTCGGATAGTATGAAGCGTCTCCGCGAGATTATCGGCGAACATCGTGCATCGGTAGAAAAGGTACGGGAGGAGCTAAAAAATGGCCAATAATCCTGATAAGCCGATTCGCGGTCGTCGCAACCTTATGATTCTTGGCGCTAGCTCGATCTTAATTGCTGTAGCGACTACAGTTGCTAGTCTTCAGATTTATCGCGCGACTGGCGATATTTATCTCGATCGCTCTCGTCCAGGCTATATCTTCGAAGATGAGAAGCATAGCGAAGAAGACGACCAGAAAGAGAACTTCTCGAATGAAGGCGAAATCAACGCTGGAGTGATGGATGAATATCTCAAAGAACTCGACACGATCATTGAGCGTATTGATGATTCGGCGGACGATTTCTCACCGGAACCACTTTCAGACGATTCGTTAAATATCTCCGTCGACGACGAAGAAGAACAGCAATAAAAAACGCTCCTTCTCGGAGCGTATTTTTTTATTCTGCGAATTCTCTACGGAGCCATTCGTCGCCTGTCGCGCCGCCGGCTTCCATTAAGACTAGCCAACCATCATCTCGCAATTCGTGCAGTTTTTTCGACAACTCATCGTTTAGTTCGGCTGCTTCAGCGATCTCGGGATTATTCATGCTCTTAATTAATTCTGCTGGCGTTAACACGGCTAGATTTGGGTCTTCGCGCAACTGGAATGTTGGCACCCAGAATAATTTTTCAATCCCAACAAATACGTCGCCATAATCCTTGCGGCATTCATATTGGCGCATATTTTGAAGTGGCTCGTAAACCATTGCCGCACCTTTTAAGACAAGACGCTCTTTCATTTCTTTTGCCATTTCTACGGTCGCTTTGATTTCTTGTGGATGATGTCCGTAGTCAGTAAAAACATTTTTCGATACTTCCTCGAAACGGCGTTCGGCGCCAGGGAAGCGGTTTAAAATCTCAATAATCTTCTCGTCTGACTCGTCGCAAAGATGGCGCATCGCGGCTAGGACGATAGAGGCGTCTTTACGGCGCAATTCGCCTGGAAGCGTAATCCTCTCGTCAACTGTTGTGTTTTTTACAACAATCTCTGACTGCGATTCAAACTGTGCGAAAGCGGCACGGTAATCTTCGACGGTAGGGTAAATATCTGCGTGATCATAATCGACTGAAACAATCGCAGAAAGATAAGGATGGAAAGCGAGGAAATTACGATCAAACTCATCGCATTCATAAGCAAAATATTCGGACTCTGGATCAAAATTACTACGACTACCCCATGGAAGACTTGTGCCGACTGCGTAATTTAGCGGCATCCCGAGTTCATGGAAAACCCAAATTAACATCGAGGTTGTCGTCGTCTTGCCGTGCGTGCCGGCTACGGCGAGCATCTTTAAGCCATATTTATCTAGGAATTCATTTAGCCACTCATCACGCTTGCTGACGCGGATACCAGCTTCACGCGCAACAAGTAATTCTGGATGGTCTTTCGGTAGAGCAGAGGTATGTACGAACCAGTCGACACCTTCGGCAATCTTTTGTCTTAGAAATTCGCCATCTTGTTTGCCATAAAAAACCTCGATTCCGCGTTTTTCTAGCTCCGGTGCTAGTTCGCCGCGGCGCATGTCTGAACCGCAAACTTCGACGCCCATATCTTGCGCGAGCTCAGCCAGCGGGCTAATTCCAACACCATTAATCCCTGAAAAATAAATCTTACTCATGATACAATAATAATATATTATGGGTGGACTGTCTAAAAACAAGTTAAAGCAGTCGCTAACCAAAGTCTTCCGCCTCTCGAGTTGGAAGATAGTGTTGATTTTGATTCTCTTGGGATTTCTCACCGCTACGCTGATGCGTTTTGATCATATCAAGATGACCGAGCTTCGTGACGCTGTAATGGCGGCTGATGCCGAGAATGATGACGAAAAGATTGCTTCCGCACTCTCGGAACTACATGATTTTACTCTTCATCACATCATCTTTAATACGGTCGAAGAAAACGGCACTCAGAAAATCACCTTCGGAACTGGGCCATTCTATCTCGAAAACCAGTATCTCCGTAAAGCAAACGAAGCTATTGCTGCTGCAAAGGCGGAGGTAGAGAAAAATACTTCCAACCCGAATGGCAACGTCTATAAAAAGGCTGCCGAGGTTTGCGATGAGCGCAGTCGCGCCAATGGCTGGGGCTTTAACGCACGCTATATTCAGTGCTATCAGGATGAGCTGGCAAAATACCCAGATCTCGGTACTCTGGACGTCGAGGGGGCCGCGCAGCTTCCTTCAACGGAATTATTCCGTCATGAATATTCTTCGCCACTCTGGTATCCGTGCTGGTCTGGCATTTGCCTTCTTATCTGTATAATCCTAGCGTTTATCTTAATCGTACGCTTCTTTATCTGGATATTTATTCATCTTGCCCTCCTCATCTTAGAAAAAAGTAATAAAAAATAGCGTTTTCCTCTTGACAACACCTTACAGGGGCCATAAGATAAGAGTATAACTAACTAACGGAGGAAAGTCTAAAATGGCTTACGAACATACCAATTCCAAGGGTGTAAAATACTATCTTCACAAATCCGAGGTTACTCTCCGTGGTGGCAAACCACAGACGATTTACTTCTTCACCAAGGTTGCGAAGAATGCAAAGGGCACCCCATGTGACCTTCCAGCAGACCGCGAAGTTAATGAAAACCCACGCAACGGTTTCTTGACCGTTTCCCGCAAAAAATAATTAGCACTTGTTGATTATTTAGGTTTCAGATACGGCCACTACGGTGGTCGTATTTTGTGTTGTATAATTATGGTATGAATATTCCGCTTGAGCTTTTCTACTCGCGCCTCGGCACTATCGCTATTATTCTAGTGCTCGGTTTTATCCTCGGCAAAGCCAAGCTAATTGACACGAAATCTAATCGTTGTCTCGTTAATCTTCTATTGACGGTCTTTATGCCGGCGTCACTCTTTGTCGCTTTCCCGAGCGAATTCAACGAGGATACCTCAGACCTCTTCTTTAAAGGTCTTGCGGCGGGCGTGATTGTCATGCTAGCCCTCATCATTGCCAGTAAACTCATTTTTAATAAGGCTTTCTATAAAGGCGAGCTTCGTTATGAATCGCAATTCGCGCTTATTTTCAACAACGCTACTTTCCTTGGCTATCCAATCATTTCTAGCGTTTTTGGCGAACAGGGAATTATTCCATATTGCGGCTTCATTATCGCCTTCAATATCGCACTCTTTTCCTATGGCGTGTATCTATTCGAGCGCAAACTCACGCCGAAACTATTCTACGGCATTGTAAAGAATCCAAACATTATTGCTGTTTTTCTCGGTATGGCAATGTTTCTATCGGGAATTCGTCTGCCTGGTTTTGTCATGGACGCCGCCCAGTTTACTGGCAACGCCACGACCGCGCTGTCGATTATTTGTATCGGCTTCATGCTGAGCCATGCTGATTTCAGAAAACTGCTCAAAAAGTGGCGCCTGACTGTCACGGCGATTATTCAACTTATTATTGGGCCGGTGATGACTTATTTCTTGCTCAAATTCCTGAATTTCCCAGACGAAGTCATTGTGGTCTGTACGATTATTCAAACTCTTCCAACCGCGACTAGCCTTGGCCTCTTTGCGGCGAAATATGGCGGGAATGATATTGAGGCTTCAGAACTTGTCACGATTTCGACGATTCTCTCGCTCGGCACGATGCCCTTGATGGTCTGGCTTCTTCTCCTGCATTAAAAAACGCCGAGCGATGTTGCTGCTCGACGTTTTTTGAGGTGTCTTATGCTCTATCGGCCCAGTTTATACCGGCCTTATCTAGCGACCAGTTTTTCTTTATTTTTCTTCTGAACTTGTCGCTTTCTTTTCTAAACCTTTTTTCGACTTTATTGCATTCTTTCAGTGTCTGCATGATTTCCGCATCTTCCTCTAGAAGAGCGACATATTCTTCTCTCAGACCCTCGTAAAGCGACATTGCTTTGAGTGGCTGAGGTACGATGTTGTTAGCTACTTTACGCGCTTCTTTCTCGCGCTCATATTTTTCTTGCGCCTTCAGCGCTTTTTCGTGGAGTTCGTTGCATTCGGCTTTTGCTTTCTGCATTTTCTCCTTTTCAATATTAAATTTTTCTCGCCAGTGCTCCATGAGCTCCTTGGCATCTTCGAGTTCTTCCGGATTAACATATTGCGATTTCTTTTTCGTATTACGTTTAGCTTCATACAGCGCGCGTTTTAATTCAGAAATTTGCTCGTTAATCTCGTCTCGCTTTTCGCGATGATCGAATCCTTCCTGAGAATATCTTTCTGCTAAGAAACTTTTCTTCTCATTTCTGGCTTCTTTCGATTTGGCGTAAGCATCACACATTGCGCGGTGTTCTACTGCACTAAGCTGAAATAATTCGCTAATTTTTGTGTCGGTTTCTTCGCTCAGCTGGTTGAACTCTTCCCAAATCCTCTTGGATTCTTCGATGGCTTGGATCATTCGTTCGTATTCCAGTCTTGCATCATTATAAATATTGTATGCGAGATCATGAATCGTTGTGATGGCGGCTTTTCTACTCATTGCCTCTTTGAATGCAGTCCAAGCTTCCTCTTTTAGATTGTAGCTGTTTTCTTGCAAGGTTTATCACCTCTTTCTTTTTTAAAGTACACCCATAGGGCGCCTATATATATTATACCACAAAACGCTAAAAAATGCAATATAAGCAAAGATTCTACCTACGGTTTGTGGTCTTTTTTACTGCAAACGCTTAAAATGGACTAAAATTAATATAAAGGAGCCTAATGGACTTAAAGAAAATTGGAAAATTTATCGCTAAAAAGCGCGTCGAAAAGGGCTTCACGCAGGAGAGTCTTGCGGAAGAGCTGGATCTTTCGAATCGCTCAATCTCAAAATGGGAGCGCGGCATTTGTCTGCCCGAGGCCGCCAAAATGCCAACCCTATGTAAACTTTTTGACATTACAATTAATGACTTATTCAGCGGAGAAATAGTTGACATGAAAAATAATGAAAAGAGATTAGAAGAAAACCTCCTCGAGCTTACAAAGCTAAAAGAACAGAAGGACAAGCAACTGCTTAGCCTCGAGTGGGTGCTTGCAGTAATTGCAGTAGTGACGCTGTTGACGTTAGTTATTATTGCAGCTGCAATAGAAATGCCGGATTGGACTAGATGGACAATTATGAGCATCGGTTTCGTGTTATTCCTTGCCACGATGTTCTTTGGTCTCCGTATCGAGCAAATCGCCGGATACTATAAATGCGAAGAATGTGGGCATAAATACGTACCAAAATACTGGCCAGTCTTCTTTGCGATGCATATGGGTCGCACTCGCCATCTTCGTTGCCCGAAATGTGGCAAGAAATCCTGGCAGAAGAAAGTATTATAATCATTAATTATAAAACGAGTTACATTTATATTGTGACTCGTTTTTGCTTTACTGCCTAATGATTTATATGAGCATTATCGGATGCGCCATAACTTGAAGTGGACAACTGTGATATTATTTTTATAAAAGAGGAGGCAGTATTATGAATAAAGAAAAAAGTAAAAAGAGCAATAAGAAAGTATTTATCATTATTGCGGCAATCATTATCGCTGTGTCTATAGGAGCCTTAGTGTTTTTCTTGTTATTACCGAAATACGACATCGTAATTAATGGTGCGAATGTTAGTAATTCTGTAAACAATAATGGAATAAAAGAAATATCAGCCTCTCTTTCAGTTGACTGTAATTCAAAAGAAGAAAATGGATCTTATGTATGCGAGGAATTGAAAATTTCTGGCACATACAGCGGCGACGGAACTGTAGAATTGAAAGATGATAATTCTTTAAATTTCAATACTAATGAAAACAGCATTTCTTTCAATGGCAAAAAAATCTCATATAAAAAAGTAGTAGTGAGGGAAGAGAAAATCGCATCTACGGATAATAATTATGAATTAGTCATGAAAGACAAAGATGGCAAAGAAGTAGTTAACTATAAACTAACCATCACTACGAATTTAACTAGCGAAGACGACGCATCCATTAACGCAGAGCCTAATAAGGAAGCAATTGCTGCTGCGCTAAAGACGATTGATTCGATAAAAGAATCATGTATTTTAAATGAAGATAATGATCCGAATAATGAAATTGGCAAAGATGGTCAGTATTATATAAAAGTAAGCTATATTGATAATCGTGTTGATCTGAAGTACTATGGCGATCTTGATGATAATTTTAATTTCGTAGCAAGCCCAAATAGTTGCGCTGAAAGTGGATCAGATGCTGGCGGTACTATAGAAGTATTTCGCTCAGTAGAAGACGCAAAGAAACGAAAAGAATATTTAGATGGTTTTACAGGGGTTCTAAGCGCCGGAAAATCCAAGTTAATCAATACAACTTTAGTAAGAGTTTCGCCAAATCTAAAATCTTCTGAGCAGAATGACTTACTTGAGAAAATATATCAAGCGCTTTCAAAATAATTAATAATCAAAAAAGAAATCCGCGTCATGTGCGTGGATTTCTTTTTCGTAATAAATTCTTTTTGTCAGACTTTTTCTTTCTAAGAAAAAGGTCTGAGCACTTGGTGGGGGCGAATTATTCAGGCATTAACAGTATATAAGGAGGATATATAAAAAAACTACAGAACTATGAGTGTGATGGTTGATGGTTAGTCACACATAGAAGGTCGTTCATAAAAAAGCCCCGGCTGGCTGCCGAGGACTTTTCTGCCTAGATGTGGGTAACGGGTGAGACGATCTTGGGGTTCATGATCAGGATTGAGTCACAATCCCAGCCATAAAGCCGAAAATGCAGACTATCGTTGCCCCAGCTTATATCCGTATCTGAAAGATGGAGCTCGATGGCATCCCAGCCATCTGTTACCATCTGCTCAAAATCCGGATAGAACTCCCATTGATCGTGGCAGTCGTTACGATGCGGCAGGCGGTCTAAATCTTTACTGGTGTAAAGATGAAAGACCTTTGCGGCAGGCGTAATTAGGAAACAAAAATGAGTTTTCAGGCTCTCGAGCCCGAATTCTGCATTTTCGCACCAATCGCGCCAACCGTATTTCACATCAACGCGAGAGGCCCAGAGCCCGCCGTCAGGCTTGACTCTGAGTGTGTCTCGGTTGGTGACCTGCGCAAAGTAACTAGGGTCGAAATTTGTGGAGCCATAGTGAATATAGAGTTCCATAACAGTACCTCCTTTTTGTGTTCTTGGCGATTCTTCTAAAATCCAATTTCTTCATCGATTTCTTTAAAACATTTCTTTCGCCAAATCTTTTTACACAAATGATCACTATTCCACAAATTTTTTTAAGATACTACTATGCTCATTTTTTGAACATCCGCTTTATTATATCATAGATTTTTATTTTTGTCAATATATATTAGCAAGAGCGCCCATGCATTCTTGCTAAATAGATTGGTGAGGGGAACGCGGGACATTTCTGCAATCAATCGGACCGCCAGTCATACTTATTGAGCAAGAAGTAGGATATGAATCGAATGGCAAGGTATTAACAGCCAAAATTATAGAGGTAGAACCATATCCATGGCTCGATTTTATCGAAAAATCGTCAAAAAAATTAGCCCCTGGACTTCGCAAGGTACTTAACAGCGAATTACAGGGGCGAAATGACGAAAAATCGGCTTTATATAAAATCTGGTGGGGGCAGCTGGACTTGAACCAGCGACCAATCGGTTATGAGCCGACTGCTCTAACCACTGAGCTATGCCCCCATACCATATTATTTTATCACAGTTCTTTTGCCTCTTGACAGCTCATATTATTTTTATTAAAATATTCATAAGCATTTTTACGTAAAAATAAATAGAAGGTCAAAATGAAGCGTTTCAAATCTCTTTCGCTCAAAAAGAAGCGAGTTCTCGCCGTAGCCGGTGTAGCAATATTATGTTTTTCTGTAGTCGGAACAATCGCCTACAACCAAAACAGCACATTCTTTAATAACCTTTTTGGCCTTGGCGCCGATACGATGGAATTCGTCGAAACCTTCGACTCGCCTCAAAGTTGGCAGCCTTGTGACGAAGAGCCAAAGACCGCTATTGCGACAAATAAAAATGCCACCCCGCGCTATGTTCGCATGAAGATTAATGAATACTGGCGCGTGAAAGATTCGCAAACGCCTGCAAGTGACCACACTACGACCGACTTGCCACTTACTTGGACCGAAAACAATGTCACAAAACACTACGCTATTATTAATACGCAGAATGATAGTGCTTGGACGCTAAAGGGCGATGGCTGGTACTACTACAACACTGCGCTTCAACAAAATGAATCTACGCTTTCACTCCTAGAATCTGTGACCTTTAACTGTGAAGTGAACACTGCCGGCGAAGTACGCTACAGTTCTGGTGGCCTCATTAGCGAGACGGTTCCTTCCGATTATGCTGAAGCAACCTATCATCTCTACATTACTTTCCAGGCTCAGGACGAGGAATATCCGGAGCCGCGCCACGTGGTCGATTGTACTACACCATCTGAATTGACCGAACTTTACGATATTATTGCCTGTAAATCTGTTGGCTCAGATGAAAATACCGTCTTCGGTAAAAACCAAGCCTTTGACTATGATCGTATCGGCGTAAGTACGGTCTCTACTACGATGCAGGATGAATATCCAGTTCATTATTTCCGAGCCGGCTTAAGCAATAATGAAGTATACTTTGCCGGTAAATGTTGGCAGGCGGTTCGCACTACTAGCACGGGTGGCGTGAAGCTTATCGCGAATGGTAATTCATTCCAAGGCCCGAATGGTCCAGCCTGCGCTCCACAGTTCAATTTTGGGAACCTTCAGACCGCTTACCAGGATCCTAATAATAGCGCATCAAAATCGGTACGTATGCTCGGCTATATGTACGGAAATGCAGACTATATATCGGAGCGTGACAATTACTCTAACGACTCATATGTTAAAAATCGCATTAACGAATACTGGAGTACAGATGGAAAGATTTCTTTTGCATCAGATGTTGAATGGGACGGTACGAAATATATTCTTTCGGGTGACATAATCGAGATTAACGATAAATGGTCTGGCGGACGAGATGTTGCTAATGGTCATCGCTATACTTGCTATAGAGCTAGTACGGAATGTCCAGGTACAGTAGATTATTTGGTATATATTGCTAGCACTGATATCTACAGTACAAATTACGCGATATCGCTGTATAACGGGAAAAAGCTTGAAGATTATAGAAATAGCGTCTTCGCAAATGAACATGATTCGTTCGCAAAAGCAAAAGTTGACGAATGGTATAGTCAAAATATGACTGCATATACAAACAAGCTTGAAGATACGCCATTCTGTAGCGATCGAAGCTTCTGGAGTGGCGGCCTTTCTGGCAGAATAATAAGCGAGTATGACGCGGTCAATAGTGATATTAATTTCTATCGTGGCTGGAATGGCGGCCGTGGGCGAAATGAGCTTTACGACAATAACGAAGGCAAAAACAATCCGGCTCACCCGAGCCTAGCATGTAGCAAGGCAGATTCATTTACAGTCTCAGAAAGTAACGGTAATGGCGAGCTTGAATATCCAGTAGGCTTGTTGACGATCGATGAAGTATTGCTTGCATATAACTCAACGTCCTCATACCTAGACCACAGTAACTACAGCATATACGAATGGACGATGTCGCCAGCAGGTACGAGTGTTGACAATAACACGTGGGTCTATGTGTATGGACAAGGCGGAAATACTTATGCTCCTGTCTCTAGTACATCTCATTACAGTAAAAATCTAGTGGTACGCCCAGTTGTCTCATTGAAACCTAGTACTAAGATTACGTCTGGCACTGGCGATTATCTGAATCCTTGGGTTATCGAATAGCGCTAGTGCTATAATATCCATATGGATAAAATTAAAACTAAGCTTCGTCGGGTCAAATATTATACGAAGAAGGATTATTTGACTGTCCATAATATCGCTGCTGCGGCTGCTCTGATTTTGGGCTTAGTTTTTACCTACAATGCGATTACTGCGACTACGCGCAACTGGCAACTTGAGCAAAAGTTAAAAGAGATTACGCTTCAGTCAGAAAAGTTGAAGCTTGAAGTCGAAACGCTCCAGCTCGAACAGAAATATTACGATACCGACGAATACAAGGAAATCATGGCGCGCGAAAAGCAGGGCATGATGATCGAAGGGGAGACGATGGTAATCCTGCCAGATAATACCGAAACTGCAAAAACAAAGTACTCCGAAATCGATGAGCCGCAGAAAAAACGCACCAATCTCGACGAGTGGCTTGACTTTTTGTTCGGTTAGATATATAATTACATAGTCATCGCGGGGTAGAGCAGTCTGGTAGCTCGTCTGGCCCATAACCAGAAGGTCGTTGGTTCAAATCCAACCCCCGCCACCAAGTTTAGATACATCAAAAAATCGCCTGTTTCCAGGCGACATTTTTATTTGATTCGTTCTGCGGCGGAGCGGATGAGTTCACTCCAATCGTTTGCGACGTGCGGCACAGACGCGATTTCGTTTGCGGACATTTCGTAGCGAACGCCGAAGGCTAATTCTTGCGCAATAATTGCTGCATTTGGCGCCATTACGGTGCCACCAATAAGCGTGCCGGATTTACTGAAGATCAACTTCACGAAACCATCGTAAAAGTTCGTGATATTCGATTTCTGAACTGCCTGTAAAGGCACGACGATTTTCTTAATCTTACGATCACGGCGGATGCAATCATCCTCACTTGTTCCGACTTGAGCGACTTCTGGATAGGTATTCGTTACGCGAATTAAACCAGCATAGCTTACAGTTTTCTTCGAACGATCGACAATGTGTGCGGCGGCTACGCGACCATCAATAATCGCTTTTTCAGTTGAACTTTTTCCGCCTACGACATCACCAGCTGCATAAATATGTTTTACGCTTGTCTGTAGCGTATCGTCGACTTTTATACCACTGCGTGAATATTTTACGCCAGCATTGTCTAGGCCCAAATCTACATTTGGTGCGCTACCTGTACATAATACGACTGCTTCAACTTTGATGGATTTTTCTTGTCCACCGCGCATAAATAAGACGCGTTTTTCGCTGCCATCTTTTTCGATTGCAACGACGCGAGATTGCGTTAGAGTCTTGATGCGATCTTTCTTGAACACTTCATCGAGGACCTGACCAACTTCTTCATCTTCGCGCGGAAGTAGACGGCCAGCAATATCCGCAATCACTACTTCGCTACCAAGTGCAGCAAAGTACTGTGCGAATTCGCAGCCTGTCGAGCCAGCGCCAACGATAAAGACGCTCTTTGGCACGCGCGGAATATCTACGACATCATTCGGCAGATAGTAATCGACATTTTCCGGGATTGTAATACCAGTATCGGCAACTGATGCGCCTGTCGCAATTAGGAATTTCTTTGCTGCGAGTGTTTCGCTTCCGACTGCAACTTCATGTGCAGACAGAAATCTCGCTCTACCATTGATGCAAGTAATCTTTGCGTCTTCAAAAATCTTCTTGCTGTTTGCTCCAGCGTTCTTTGCTGCGGTATTTTTCCAGTTATGAAGAGTAGGGTAATTATAGCGTAGATTGCCGCTCGAAATACCGAAACGAGCTCCGGCTAAGGCATGCTTGTAGGTCATCGCAGCATGCATTGCTGCGCCGAACGGAACGTTAGTATTATTTAGGCTTGTGCCGCCCCATTTTTCTGCTTCGACGATGGCAACTTTCAGGCCGGATTTTGCCGCAATCAATGCTGCTTCGCCACCCGCGTCGCCGCTACCGATAACAATTAAATCGTAATCAAATCGTTTTTTCATCTTATATTATTTTATCATGATTTTTATAAGCGTAAGCGATATCTGGGTTTAGTTTCTCGAGTTCAGAAATGATTTTTTTCCGCAAATCCGCTTCGGTTATGATCTCCTTATCCGCAATCCACGCATCGACTTCTTTTGCGACACGCTCTGCGATTTGTTTTGCCCAACCGGGAGCGACTTTTGCGCTTTTTGCATTCCTCAAAATGCTCTGCTTAATACCATCTGATGAGTATTCGTAAGTGATTTTCTTTTTTGCGCGCGCCATTTCACATCACCCAAAATGCTAAAACGAATATCGCGAGAAGCATAAAACTACTGCCGGAAAAGACCTTCGAGAATGCTTTGTTTCGGACGCGCCATTTTTGTGCTTCGATTGCAGATTTGCCGGTCTTTACGCGGAACTTCAACACTAATAGCGGCAGAGCGGTAAAAATTGCATATGAAACTGCTGTAATAATTTGTAACCAGCCACTCATATTTAAAATGCAATTTGCGACGACGAAATAAATTGCGAGACTAAATGGTATTTCCGCGAAACTACTAAGAAGCCCGAGCGAAAATGCTTCGACGTTATCATTCGTATTACGTGCTTTCTTGCGGATGAAATTCGTGAAGGCTTTTGGTAACCATAGCTCAGTCGTTTTTTTGCCTTTACGATAATAAAGTAGCCACATTACTGATCCGCTCGCGGCAAATATCCCGATGCTGACGACTAGCCATTCGGCGGATAGGGAACCACCAAAGAAATTGCCGATCAAGAAGCAGAAAGTGCAGACCATCAAGAAAGTAATCGCACACGAACCGAGGATATAGTTTTTCGCTAGATGACGGGTAGTCTTGCGGCGATGCTTGCCCATGCTATTGTGGTAAAGCAAAATCAGGCCTCCGAGACCCAACTGTAGAGATGCCTGGGTTATTGCAGCCAGGATAATAGTTGCGATGCAAGTGATATCGCTCATACCTATATTATACCATAAGCAAGAAGGGCTTCTAGAGAAAACATTAAGCTTATGCTTGTAGTATTTTGCGCTTGTAATAATATGAGTGGCATGAAAAATATTAAATTTTTCACCAGTCTTGGAATCATTGTTGCAGCCATGTTTGCGCGACCAGTTTTTGCGGAGTCGTCTGTGCCTACTTCGCCTCTGTTTTTTCGCGCCGTCAACGCCGGATATAAGGACGATAACTCCGCTCAAAACTATGACTTTTTTGAGCTCGGAAAAACTGTCGCCGACGATCTCGATCTCTCAGCCTTCAAAATCCAGTATTTCAACAGTAGTAACAATCTTGCCGGCGAGCTCGAGTTTGCCGAGTCGACCATCCTTCGTGCCGATTCTGTCGTTTTTGGCTACCAGAAAAGCTCTCAATATCAAGACGCGCCGGCACGTTATTTATATAACTTTAGTTCTAGCGGTCTGGCTTCTACTGCTGGTCGTCTGCGTATAGTGCAGGGCGAAAAAATCATCGACGAATTATGTTGGGGTAAGCTAAGCTGCGACCAGCAACTTCCGAAATTCGCTACTAAACAGGCAGACAATCGCACGGCTGTAATTTGCCAAAAGGATTGCACTGAATTATTTTCGCTCGAAGAATATTATCCGAACATTCAAGAAGATGCGATTTATATCCCGGAGCCAAAACCGGTCGAGAAGCCGTCGTGTTCTGGTTTAAAAATTACCGAAATCTATTCCTATTATGAAGAAAATTCTTCTGAGCAATTTATCGAACTTTTTAATTCAAATGAGTATGACCAAAATCTTACTGCCTGCACGCTGCGTTACAAAAATAAAAACTACCCACTCACTGGCACCTTAACCGCCGAGAGTTATACGATTATTCAGGATATTTTATTAACGAAAGACCCTAGTACTTCAATCACTGTTGAGTTGCGTGACGAAAACGGTCTTGTTGACTCGCTGACTTATTCTCATGGTCAGAAACGTGGCGCGTCGCTCGCACTTCTAGATGGTCAGTGACTAATTACCTATATGCCGACACCGGCTGCAGACAATATTTATCAGGAATTTCGCAGTTGTCCAGAAGGGAAAATTATTAATCCTGAAACAGGTAATTGTATTAATGAAAAATCTCTCGCAAGTTCGGTTATTAAAACTTGCCCAGAAGGGCAATACTTGAATGTTTTGACGAACCGTTGTAAGAAAATGCCGACAGCTAAAACGCAGACTGCCTGCAAGGCTGGCTATTATCGAAACCCGCTGACCGGTCGTTGCAAAAAGCAGGCAGCCGCTAAGACTGCGAAGACTTGTCCGGAAGGCTACGAGCTAAATCCTAGCACGAATCGTTGTCGTAAAAAACGTCAAGACGCTTCAAAATTTCCAGTTGAAAATATAACGAACGAAACCTATGACAACCCACAAATATTTATTGCCGCGTTCGCGCTAATCACCCTCGGTATTCTTGTATTAATCTATGTTATCTTTCAATTTCGTCACGAGATGTCGAGGTTTATCAAGCGTGCTACACTAATAGTATGTCGACGAAAAAAGTATTAGGCATCGATCCGGGAACTGGCATTTGCGGTTTTGGTGTTGTGAAATTTACAACACATAAAGCGCCGCGTATGGTCACGGCAGGCGTAATTACTACACCCGCTCATACGCCTGTTGAGGATCGTCTCTTAGATATTTATCAGTCGCTCGAACAAATCATTCAAGAGACCGAACCGGATGAAGTCGCAATCGAAAAATTATTCTTTAATACGAATATTACAACCGGCATCACAGTTGCAGAGGCGCGTGGCGTTTGTATTTTAGTTGCACGCCAGCATAATATTCCGATTTATGAATACACGCCTCTACAAATCAAAATGACATTGACTGGCTATGGTCGCGCCAAGAAAAAAGATATTCAGGAAGCAGTTCGCAAGTATCTCGACATGGATAAAATAATAAAGCCAGACGATGCTGCCGATGCAGTTGCCGCAGCAATCACGCACGCACTGAGTACGCGTATCCAATATCGCGACTAGCGAAATAACAGATATGATGGTATAATTTTTTGTATGAAAAATACATATATCACCACAGCTATCCCGTATGTCAATGGTAATCCGCACCTCGGTCATGCGATGGATTATTTACTTGCGGACGTGCTGCGGCGCTATATGATGTTCCAGGGCGAGACCGTTCGCTTGCAAGCCGGCACCGACGAACATGGCAGCAAGATTTATAAGAAGGCTGCCGAACAAAATATTCCAGTCCAGGAATTTGTTGATCAAAACTCACAGAAATTCCAAGATTTCATTCATTCGCTCGACGTTGAATATACTGATTTTGTACGCACGACTAACGCTGATCACGAGCGCCGCTGCCAGGCGATTTGGGAGAAACTTGGCGACCATATTTATAAAGATAAATATGAGGGTTGGTACTGTGAAGGTTGCGAGCGTTTCGTGACCGATAAGGAATATTCCGAAAATAATGGCGAGTGCCCAGATCACAAAAAGCCATACATGAAACTGAGTGAAGAGAATTATTATTTTCGCATTGCTGACTTCAAAGATCGCATTCGCAAAGCAATCGAAAACGACGAGATGAAAATTACTCCTGCTTTCCGCAAAAAAGAATTTCTTAATCTCTTAGAAGATATGCCAGATGTTTCGATTTCGCGTCCAAAAGAGCAGGTCCAGTGGGGTGTTCCAGTTCCGGGCGACGAAAGTCAGGTCATGTATGTTTGGATTGATGCGCTCTCGAACTATATTACGGTGCTTGGTTATCCAGAAGAAGATATTTCCGATTCTTGGCCGGCTAATACGCAGATTGTCGGTAAAGACATTCTCCGTTTCCATGCCGGAATTTGGCCAGCAATGCTCATGGGCTTAGACTTGCCGTTACCAAAGAATCTCCTCGCCCACGGTTTCATTACTGTCGATGGCGAGAAAATGTCGAAGTCTGTCGGTAATGTGATTGCGCCAGAAGATATTCTCGAAAAACACGGCGTCATTCCATTCCGTTATTATTTCCTTCGCCATAGTTCGACGACTGATGACGCAGACTTCACTTGGGAAAAATATGAATCTGCTTACAACGAACTCGCGAATGATCTTGGTAATCTCGTTCAGCGCCTCGCAACGCTCGCGAAGAAAAATGAAATTAGCGGCGTTAAGGCTGAGCAAAAAGACGCGCCAGAATTTGATGAGCGTATGGCGAAGTATGAATTTAATTTTGCTTTCGATATTCTTTGGAGCGAAATCCAAAATCTCAACAAACGCATTGACGAAGAAAAGCCATGGGCGCTTGCAAAGACTGATCCAGATAAAGCAAAATCCGTTCTCGCAGATCTTATCCAAGATTTAGTAAATACGAATCTCCGTCTAGCGATTTTCTTGCCGGATACTTCCGCAAAAATTGCCGAGATTTTTGGCGCGGAAAAAATCACTCCACCAGAAACCCCACTATTTCCAAAAGCTTAATATTATTTATTCTTAATCCAATAACGCTGGCCGCCCAGGATATCGTAAGTTAGCAATTGATAATCCTGAAGTGTTTCTGTGAGTTCAAATTCTTTGCCGTCGAGATAATTCGTTGTAAGGATTGGCTGCTCGTGGCAAACATTATCAACGAGGTAATAGACTGGATCTTTCTGCCAGCCCAGCTGATTAAACATAGTGTTTACCATACAGTTTGGTGTTGTTGTCGGGAGCTTTGTATTTGCTTTCAGGCCAGCATCGTAATTCGCATATATAAAATATGGCGTTACGCGCACCAAATCACGCACTTCTTTTTCACCGCTATTATTTACATTATCGAATAAACCGGCAGAGTGGTCGCCGAAGAATAATACGACGACTTTCTCGTCTAGAGTATCGAGCTCTCGTATAAACTCGCCAAGATACTTATCGGATTCATGCAGCGTTTGTAGGTAAGTAGGGATAGATACTTTGCGATTGTCTGGTAATTCCGGATCCGATTCCACGCCGAAATCGTAATGATCGTAATTGCTCTCATGATACGGAGTGTGGTTTTGCATTGTAATCAAGCCAATCATTTGATTTCCGTCTTTTTCGCGCAATGTCTTCAAAACCTGCTGGTACGCGGACTGATCATTTATATATTCGGAATTGCCATCATGTTCTTTGTAATCCATTTCAATTTCGGTAGTAAACTCGCTAAAACCTTCATTTTTTAGCACAATGTTTCGCTTATACATACCGCCATTAAATGGATGAATTGCAGTTGTAGAATATTTCTTGTTACTCAACATGCTAGCTATCGACGGCACTTTACCAGCCTTCGGAATCAGGGCAGTGTAAGGCACTGTGTTCGTCCAGAAATTCGTTAGGCTTGTCAGCGCTTCATATTCAATATTTGCTGTACCGCCGCCATAATCAAGCGAATACATTAGGCCGTTTGGCGTGCGTTTTTGCAATGCATGTAATTCCGGCATCACTTCGCCGCCAGAAATTTTATAATAATCACTGAAGTTTTTACCTTGGAATGAAACGTCCGGGTCAAAGAAAGATTCATTCAAAATTACGACTACATTTACATCTTCTTTGCTCGGATCTTTGCGTTTCTTATTTTCATTATTTGCGATGATCGTGTACTTTTCTTTTACGTTCGCAATGCGTTCTTCGCTGTAGCCTTCCGGCGCGCCGAGATTGAGTTTCTGAAAATTATACAAAAAGCCAAGGATGAAGCCATTCTCGTCGTAATTGCGATTTTGATTCCAAGCCGTAAAGCGCGTTCCGAGAAAAATATCTTCATACCGCGTACCTAAGTTATGTCGTACGAAAACGGTCGAAGACATAAAAACGAAAATCGCGCCCGCTAAAAAGAATGCGCGTGTAACTAGTAAATGACGAAAGATAAAATTCTTTTCTTTGCTTTCGCGATAACGCAGATTTACTTTTTCTCCACAAAAATACGCAAACACGCCAAGCAGTGCACAGACGATAATAATCGCAATAACGAGTCGAACGATTGACCAGACGTCGACGAACTTCGTTAATGTTGATGCTTCGCCAGCAAGCTGAAAATCTTCTGGCAGTAGGGGATAACCGCGCGAATTGTATTTCGCGATATGGATATAGGACATAATTGCTAGAAGCGTAAAGACAATTCCGACGCTCAAAATTGGTCGACCAGTTAATGCCCAAACTGCAACCAAAATCAGCCAGAGAAGAAATGCACTAAAGAAAAATACTGCTGGGCTACCAAAAACAAAATTCCACGCTCGTGAAAAATCATTAATAAAATAACGGTATTCCAAAAACCAAGTCAGAATGATTGCAAAAACTGCAAGAAACAAAAGTGAGTTGCAGATAAAGCGTGCTTTTTTGCTCCAAGACTTTGGATTTAGGAGATGAAAATACTTTTTCATTTATCTACATTTTACCATATTTACCGCCGTTATTATTCTTATGCTTTGGCCGAAAAAGAAGCAAAAATATAATATAGATATGAAACATATTCATCGCCCGCATTTATCGGTATTTACCCTTGTTTTAGCTGTTGTAATTATTACAACAATAGTATTATGAAAGTTTGTCTTTTCGCAAAACTCAACTGAATATTCCGGTCACGATATCGTGATTGCCGGCACGATTTCGGGCGATCCTATTAAAAAGAAAAATGATACGCGTGTTAGTCTCGAAACGAATCGTGGCACAATTTATGCTTCTATTGAAACAAAAGAGCAATTATTTCGTTCGGAAAGACTGACGCTTCAGGGCGAGCTTCAGCAGGGATTCGCAAATTACTCGGGCTTTATGTATCACCCATCGATTATTTCGAAAGCCAGCCCGACTACGCCCGATTTTGCGCTTCAGGCACGAGATGCTATTTCAAGAAACGTAATTAGGCTAATGGATAATGAAGAGCAGAGCAATCTTGCACTGAGCTATTTGACTGGCCAAAAGAATCTTCTGACCGAGCAGCAAAAAGCAAACCTTCGTTTAGCGGGCCTAGCGCACACCGTGGTTGCATCTGGTTTTCATTTGGCCGTCGTCGTAAGTTTTACGAAAAAAATATTTGGGAAAATATCTCGTTTTGCTACGCTTGCCGGTGCGACACTTCTACTAATTATCTATATGAGCGTTACGGGTTTTAGTCCAAGTATCGCACGCGCTGGATTAGTAACTTTTTTGTCGCTCTGGGCGTGGTATTATGGCCGAAAATTCCATCCAATTAGAATGTTAATTTTCGTTGCGGCGCTCACTTTACTAATTAATCCAGACAACATCAATAATCTCGCTTGGCAATTATCATTCGCGTCTTATGCTGGCATTATTTTAATGACGCCGTTAATTAGCAAGTATCTTTATGGCGAAAAACCGCCGCCATTTCTTGCGAACCTAATCATCGCCTGCATTTCCGCACAGCTATTTTGTCTGCCGCTTACGCTCTACGCTTTTGGTAGCATTTCGCTTCTAGCCTTGCTCGCGAATATTCTCGTATCGCCAACGATTTCTTTCGTGATGCTATTTACGCTCCTTGCTGGAGTGACGTCTTTTACGCCCTTCGCGTTTATAGCAAGTCAGTTAACACAGTTTCATTTAAATGTCATAAATTTCATCGCAAACATTCCGTGGGCGACAATTGAATTTGAATCAAATAATCCCGCGACATTTTTACTATATCTACCGATTCTAGCATGTCTGCTGATTCTCAAATATTTCACCAAACACAGCTACCGCCCCAGTTATGCTAAAATATATACATGTTAATTCACTCTGAAAAAGAGATGTTGGACTATGGCGAAAAGTTTGCGGCCGAGCTAAAAGCTCCAGCCGTCATCGAACTTGTTGGTGACGTAGGTGTAGGCAAGACGACTTTTACGCGCGGTCTTGCGAAAGGACTAGGTGTAAAGTCGGAACTAAGTTCGCCATCGTTTACGATTTCGCGTGAGTACCGTGGCGAGAAGTATAATCTCGTTCATTATGATTTTTATCGACTTGAAGATCCTGGACTAATGACCGAAGATTTGGCGGAAACAATTTCCGATCCAGCCACAATTACAATTATTGAATGGGGGCAGAGCATTCAAAATATTTTACCAGCAGAACATATTATTATTGAAATAAAATACGTCGACGAAAACACCCGGGAGCTTACGCTAAAATGAAACTATATTTAGACACCTCATCGCCAAAAACAATATTGAAACTTGACGATAAAACTTATGAATGGGAATCCGGTCGTACGCTCGCGCGCGATTTACATAAATTTATTCACGATAAATTAGTTGAAAATAATGCCGACTGGCAGGATATTTCCGAGATTACGTTCTTTGCTGGACCGGGCAGTTTTACCGGTCTTCGCATTGGCGCGACTGTCGTGAATACGCTGGCACAGGACTTGAATATTCCACTCTATAATCATCGCGGCGAAAAAGTCGACGTTATTTTGCCAGAATATGGCCGCCCAGCAAATATTACTCCACCAAAAAAGTAATCCACGTGATAAAATAATTACATAGGGGGCATGGATTATTTGTTTTTAATTTGATCACAGAAAGAGGTATCTATGGAATGGATTATCCCAGCGATAGCTGCGCTTGTTGTCGGCGCAGGTGCCGGTGTTGGTGTTTCTTATGCATCAAACAAGCACAAAGAAAATGGTGGCAAAAATAAAGCAGACGAGCTTATTCGCAAAGCAAAACACGAAGCAAGCGAGATCGTCTTGAATGCTAAAAAAGAAGCAACCGAAATTCACGACAATACTCAAAAAGAAGAATCTACTCGTCGCAAAGAGTGGAAGAAAACTGAGGATCGTCTCGTCGAGCGCGAAAACTTGCTCGATAAAAAACTCGATCAGCTCGATAAAAAATCTGAAAATCTTCGCAAAGAAGAGAACGAGCTCGAAGAGCTAAAAGAAGAAGTTCGCGGCATTCGTACGAAAGCTCAAGAAAAACTCGAAAAGATTGCCGGCCTTAGCAAAAACGACGCTAAGGAAAAGCTCATGGCGATGACCGAAAAAGACATCAAGCGTGATTTGACCGAGCTCGTCGTAAAAGAACAAAAAGCCCTTCATGATCACATTGAAGAAACTGCCGAATCAATTCTTCTTACGACGATGGAGCGCATGTCTTCTGAAGTTACGGCTGACCGTACGGTTACCAGCCTCAAACTTCCTGATGACGATATGAAAGGTCGCATTATTGGTAAGGAAGGTCGCAATATTCAGGCCCTCCAACACGCAACTGGTGTCGATGTTCTCGTTGATGATACGCCAGGCATGGTCGTGCTTAGTAGCTTCGATCCGATTCGTCGCCAAGTTGCTCGTTATGCACTTGAGCGTCTTATGAAAGACGGCCGCATCAATCCTTCTAGCATTGAAGACGCTGTCGCAAAAGCAAACCGCGAAATCGAAAAAGAAGTTGTTCGTGCTGGCGAAGACGCTGCACGCGAAGTTGGCGTGATTGGTATTCCGAGCGAAATTCTTCACCTTCTCGGCGAATTGAAGTATCGCACCAGCTACGGTCAAAACGTTCTTCTTCACTCGATCGAGATGGCTCACATGGGCGGCATGATTGCCGAAGAAATTGGTGCCGATGTTCAGGTTACGAAGACTGCCTGTCTTCTCCACGATATGGGCAAAGCTGTTACGCATAAAATTGAGGGCAAACATGCAGATATTGGTGCAGAGCTTGCGAAGAAATATGGCATGGACGAGAAGATTACTCACGCCATTGCTGCTCATCACAACGACATCGAGCCAACTACGCCAGAGGCAATCATTGTTAAGATTATGGATGCAATTTCGGCTGCTCGCCCAGGTGCACGCAATATCTCTGCCGAGAACTTCGCTGAGCGTATGAAAGCACTCGAAAATGTCGCTACTAGCTTCCCGGGCATCGATAAGGCTTACGCGATTTCCGCTGGCCGCGAAGTTCGCGTTATTGTCGAGCCGAAGCAGATTGATGACTTATCTGCGCTCAAGCTCGCGCGTGATATCGCTGACAAAATTGAAGCAACTATGCAGTATCCTGGCGTTATTAAGGTAAACGTCATTCGCGAAACTCGCGCAATTGAATACGCAAAATAGCCGCAAAAAACGATTACGAAAATACCGCTCAAAAGGCGGTATTTTTTGGGGTAAAAGACGTGATTTTTCGCTTATGCTAATGTATAATATAAGCATGGGCATTATTTTGGAGGAGGAGCAAAAAGGCTTCACCATCATAGAAGTGATGCTATTCTTGGCATTGACTGGCTTTTTGCTTGCCGGTATTCTTGCTGGTGCTGGCTCGAGTATCGCGAACCAACGCTATAAAGATGCAGTCCAAGATGCTGCTGACGTTCTCCGCAAAGCCTATTCCTTCGTAGCCGACACGCAGATTGGGTTGCGAGATGACGGTAAGGACGGAGAAAACGCATGTGATTCGCTCGTATCTTCGGTCGCTAGTAGTATAAAGGGCGAAGCAGGTCGTGGGCGCACATCTTGCTCTGTTTACGGAGCAGTCGTCACGATCAAGACCGACAAAGAAAGTGCACTTACTGAAATTCAGACCACCACTCTGCTGGGCAGAGATCTATATGATGTTACTCTTCAGAAAGATACTGAGAAAATTGATTGTACGAATGATGAAAATAAAGACAAGTTATATTGCGTAGTTTCAAACCCGTCTTCATCTGACATTGAATTACTCCGTGCACTAGAAGCAAATAATCTCGTAAGACATTCGGAAACTAATCATACGGAAGTAGCGGGGAATTCAGCGACTCAGAAAATAAAATGGGGCGCATTCTTCAGAGAGCCGCTTAAAGGCGTAGACGATGATCGTAATGAGGGCGATGCGTTAAATATCACACTCCTGATTTACCGCTCTCCGCGCGATGGGAGTATAAGGACGCTCGTGAAGGACGATATTATTAGGGTTAAAGGCGGCACTGAGGCCGTAGACTATCGAAATATCCCGCAGAGTGCAGATGCGGGCGATTACGGCGTTAATCAATATTTCAAGCAAAATGCCGACGGATCATATGATAAATTCAGTGCTAAAGACGTCTTTATTTGTGTCGATAGCGGCGGTGCCGAGAGCTATGCGGACCATGCTAGAATGATTCGGATTATGAAAAATGCCCATTCTCAGAGCGGCATAAAACTAGAGGATTTGGATGCCGATGTGCGTGATCCCGCTAATCCGACAGAAAGGGTATTATGCGACAAAAACTAGAAAAACAAAGCAACCGTCGCGGCGACACTCTTATAGAAGTCATGTTGTCAATTTCTATTTTTGCAATGGTTTCTCTTCTTACGATTAATATGATGAATGGCGGAATAAATACGGCGCAACGAACGCTAGAAGCAGAGATGGCGCGCAACGAGATAGACGGTCAGGCAGATGCTTTGAGATATATTCATAATAATTATGTCGCTGAGCGTAATATGGACAATAGCCAATTTAGAAAAGCGTGGAATACGATAACTCAAAAAGCAATGAGGCCAAGTCAAGTGAAAGATGGGGAAGATAATAATGTTTTCTTTGACATTAATAATATGGAGTCTTGCGAGGAGCCATATGAAGGCGGCAATCACCTAGAAAATTTTCGCGCTTTTGTAATCAATCCGAGACTTCTAATCCCAAATAATTTTAGCGATGAGGGCGAACATAATACTGATATAGAATATATGGGCATTCCATACGATAAATTACTCAATAAGATGCTCGTTTATGCTAATGATCAGGATGGCAAAAATGTCTTCTCATCACCGTCACTATATCCTCGGATAATTTATAAAGAAATGGACAGTAGTGCTACTGACGACGAATTAGAGGATCGCTCCCTCTACGATTATGGCGCTATCTATAACGACATCGCTAAAGCGGAAGGCATCTGGATTAATGCCGTTGGAAATGACAATCAGTTTAGTTATCGCTCGGATTACTTCGATTTCTATATCAGAACTTGTTGGCTTAGCGCGGGTACTCGTGTCCCGTCGACAATTACTACCGTAGTCCGTCTTTATAATCCGGAGGTGATGGAGTAATGAAGCAAAAGAAGGCCTTCACGATTATTGAATTAATGCTTGCAATGTCATTTCTCGGCACAATGCTTCTTGGTATTGCCGCGCTTATAATGCAGATAACCAATATTTATCAAAAAGGTTTAGCGATTCGTGGTGTTAATACTGTCGGTCGTGAAATTATTTCTGACTTGACTCGCACTGTGCAGGCGTCGCGAGTCAACGTAGATATTAACCCTAGAAAAGACGATAAAACAGGCGTAGCGACTGTTCTTACGAAAATATTAGAAGCAGATGTGCGCAGGGCGCGCGCTGACTACTTCGTGGAAACGGTTCAGAAATCAGAGCAGGCCGACGAGAATGAAAAGGCGAAACAATGGAGCGGCGCATTTTGTACCGGATCGTATAGCTATGTCTGGAATACTGCGGAGAGTATTCGCTTGGCTCGGGAAACATTTAAAGACACGCTAAAAGAAGGTAAGATATCTCTCAGTAATAAAACTCTGGTTGAAATGGATCTAGCTAAAAAGGGGGTACTTGTTTTGGAAACTGAAGAAACATTTATTGTTCCAAAATTGGCGCGTTTTGTGGATATGAATAGGGATGCATGCCAGCACACCGAAGAAAAACCCGAAACTGAAAATGGTGTTCCAATATTTAAGCCTGCAGAAAACCTCCTTGATTTAAAGACTTATAATATTCACGAAAAAGACATTAATGAATTAATCGAGGAAAATGAGGCGGACTTAGTTCTTTACGACTTCACGATTCTTCCAGCTACCCAGAATTACACTACGAAGCAAATATTTTATCCTGGCACTTTCATCCTTGCGACATATCGTGGTGGCGTGAATATTACCTCGAACGGCGATTTCTGCCAAGGTTCAGACAGCGATGACGGTGTGATGGATAGTGAATACACCGGTAATGATTTTGATTATTGCGCAGTAAACAAGTTTAATTTCGCGGCCCGCGCTTCTGGCGAAACAGGCATAGATCAACATGGAAGGAACTAAATGAAGGGAAGAGAAATGAAAGAAAGAAAAGGTGCCGCCTCTATCTATATCGTAATCTTTACGACTACGCTCCTAGGCGTGATTGCTTTGAGTTTCGTGCGAATTATGCTCGCCGAGTCTCTCCGCACTACTAACTATAGTCTCTCTCAATCAGCATATAATTCCGCTCTCGCCGGAATTGAAGATGCGAAGATTGTTTTACTACGAAATCAGAACTGCGTAAACTATGGCACTTATTCTGCTGGTGGAAGAAAAATCCAGAATTGTCAGCCATATAGAGAAGCGTTTGGAGACTCAAAAAGTGCTAATAAAACGGCAGAAGATTGTGATGTCGTCGGAAAAATTTTGCATAACCAATCCGAAAGCGAAATAGAAACTGTTCTTCAGACTTCGACTGAATATAACACTGACGCAATAGATCAAGCCTATACTTGTGTAAAGATTGCGACGTTTACGGACGACTTTATTGCCGTACTCAAGAGTGACGCTTCGACAAAAATAGTTCCTCTTCGTTCAGAAAATGTTACTAAACAAAGCAGTATAGATCGCATCCAGATACAATGGTTCGACCAGGACAACTATCAGGCGGTAAAAAATGAAGAAAGTACAACTGGCTTTTACACAAACATTGACGGCGGGCTACGAACGGGGAATCTAGCAACGAACAACCCGGGCTATAATACTGAGGGGAGCTTTTATAGCAATTCGTTTGGCGAAAAGGCGATTGTCCCCCCTCCGCTACAGTTCACTTATGTACAAACTGGAACTACGTTTAATGTTGATAATTTCTACGCGAGCGCCTTTGGTAATTTCGACGGAGAAAGAACGAACCGAGCATCGATTCTATTGCGCCCAACAACCAGTAATCCACACAATCTTATCCTAGAAGGAGAGGGGAAGAATTTTTCTAACCATCTCCCGAATAACGCACTTTCTTATTCTGCTAATAAGAGTTTCAATACGCCGATTGATATCAAATGTGGCTATGATCCTAGCGACTTCGGTGAAAATTGGAGCAATTTTGCATGTTCGGCGGATTTTTATGTTCCGCTGCCAATCGAAGGCTCGGAGAGGAATGTTGAAACGAACTATCTCGTTCTAAGTCTTCCATATGCGGCGCCAACAACGGATGTTTCTGTCAAGATGTATGACTGTGGAGATAATGAAAACTCTGCAAATGTTCCGCTTGGCGAGTGTACTATTGTCCAGTTTGCTAACGTTCAGCCAATGGTCGACTCGACTGGACGCGCCAATGATTTGTTCCGCCGTGTCGAATCGCGCATTGAGCTTGCTGATACAAGCTTCCCAATCTCAAACTATGCTTTAGCCTCGACTCGCGATGGCTACCCTGGTGTACAGAAAAACTTCTATGTGACTAAGAGTAATTGTAAGTACTCTTCAAGTTGGCCAAGTGGCGACGGAAAAGTCAAGACGTATGTCAACGACAAGAACGAAATAAAAGAAGGCTATTTATTTGAGAAAGACGACGTGCGACCGCAGGACGAAAAGGCATGCTATTCTGCTAGCGGCGCAAACGGCGAAGAATAAAGCAATAAAAAATGGTGCCCGCGACTGGAGTCGAACCAGCACATCCGTAAAGACACTAGCACCTGAAGCTAGCGCGTCTACCAATTCCGCCACGCGGGCAGCGATAGGGTTATTATAGCACAGAGGTGTATAATTGATTTATGCTTACGTATATTCGAGCAGTAGAGAAATATCTTCGCCGCCGCAAGCGCGCGATAAAAATACTTGCGCCGATGTTATTTGGTCTGGTGTTTATGACTCTCTGTATCGTAAATATTACTCGCTCGCTAAGTCCTAGCGAAGTACACTGCGCAAATCTGGTGCGCGAGGAATTTCCGACTGTCTTAAAAACTGCTTTTGAGAATAAGCAGTCGCCAGTCTACATTCTCGCTCTAAAAACTTGGTCACATTTTCTCGGCCATACAGATTTTGCGATGCGCATGCTTTCGGTAGTGTGTGGAGCTCTGATTGTTTTACTCGTATATTATATCATGAGAAGAATATTCGGTTTGCGTGTTGCGCTGCCGACAGCCTTCTTGACTGCGACTTCGCCGCTCTTAGTCGCGCTTGGGCAGAGCATTAACTCATGGATTTTTATAACGCTCGAAGCTTTTGTTGTTGTATATATTCTTTTATTCTTTGTTTTTCGCCGCCGGTCTATTCGTCTCTCTCCGATCTTTTCAATTGCAGCCTTGGTTCTCTGTGTTGCGAATATTAGTGGTCTCGCTGCTGTCTTTTCGCATAAGCCGTCAGATGGCAAGGAATTGAGCCAGACGATTATGACACTTGATAACCATTTGAATCTTCCGGTCGTTTGTGGCTCGGACAATATATGTGATGTTTTAGCGTTTTATTCTCGTCAAAAAATATATCATGAGGCGGATTTTAACTTCGGTGAAAATGCGCAAAACGCAACTTGGTTTATTGCGACTATCGACCAAGACGGTAAGCCGCATGCAGAGTATAATCGCGAAGGATGGCGCGTTTCGGAATATTCGACGATGCAGTTTAATAGCGACAATGTCTATGCAATCGTCAAGCTAGAGAAAGAGTGATATAATATCTGCTAGTCGGGGCGTGGCGCAGCTGGTAGCGCGCGCGGTTCGGGACTGCGAGGTCGCCCGTTCGAATCGGGTCGCCCCGACCATTTGAGAATGAAAAAGAGCTCGGTGATACTACCCGGGCTCTTATTATTTATCCCATTCATCGAATAATTTATCGATTTTCCGATTGCTGATTCCGAAGCGCTCTTTGAAAGCTACTCTTAAGAATGCGCGCGGATATCGAATAGGATATGGCCATTCGCTTAGTATCTCCAGATATTCCTCTGAATCTAAATCATCTTCGATAATTGCAGCTAGATGGTATGGTTTTCCAGCTTTATCTTCACAGAAAGAGAAGTAATAGAAATCGCCGGAAAAATGATATTCCGTTCGATCCTTTGTTAGCTTAATTCTTCGCTGTTCTTCTAGTGTCTTATCGAATTTATTCCAGTTGTGACAGCGCAGACCGTTTCCGAATCCTAGGATATACATAAGAAAGTCATTCGGATGCTTCGGCAAATGGAGCACATTGAGTTTCGGCTCACTCCCGTCGCAAATAACCATGAATGCTTCGCCTGGCTGAACATTCTCGCGTCGGCTCACTTCCTTGCCGCGCCAGAAAATCTGCAAAACCTGCGTATGAGAATCGTACGAATAATCTGTCGATTTTGAATCGCCAAGTCTTATCTTGGTAACATTATAGTCGCCAATAAAGATCTTATGCTTTGCCATAAACTCACCCCCTTTTGTGGCAAAAACGTAAATGTGCAATACTGCTATTATTTTACAACATATTTGAAAATAGTCAAGATATAAACTACCACCGAAACCCTCTCTTAAGTGATATAATAAAAATATTGACTTTATAGGAGTGAAACGTGCCAGAATATAAGAATACTGCCGGCAAGAAAAAACCGCAGAAACCAAACAAAGTTTTAAATTTCATTAGACTAGGCGTCTTTTGGGCGATTATACTATTGCTCATCTATTCATTTACGATCAGCCTAAATGGCGATGGCTTTAAGAATGTCGAACAGCGCACCATTACTGAGATTCTCGGCTATGCAAAAGAAGAGAAGCTTGAGAAAATTGAGGTTACTGGCAACGAATTGAAAGTAACCGCAAAAGACAACACCGATCTTCCAAAGAATATGATTTCTCGTAAAGATGGATCCGGCACGCTCCAGGAGCAGGGCTTCGAGGAAGTAATTAATGACGGAAAGGTTGCTGTCGAAATTAAGGATAACACTGACGTGCTTGGCAATATCCTAGACGTCGCGATGATTGTTGTTCCAGTTATTCTTATTATCGGCTTCCTGATTTTCATGATGCGTCAAGCGCAGAGTATGAATAATCAGAATATGGGCTTCAGCAAAGCAAAGGCACGTCTTTATGGCAATGAAAAGAAAAAAGTTCTCTTTACTGACGTGGCTGGCAACGAAGCCGCAAAGCAGGATCTCTCCGAAGTTGTCGATTTCCTAAAAAATCCAAAGAAATATGAAAAAGTTGGCGCTAAGATTCCACGCGGCGTTCTTCTCGCTGGCGATCCAGGTACTGGTAAAACCCTCATGGCGCGCGCTGTTGCTGGCGAAGCAAATGTTCCATTCTTCTCAATCTCTGGTTCTGAATTTGCTGAAATGTTTGTCGGTGTTGGCGCATCCCGCGTTCGCGACCTTTTTGCAAAAGCAAAGAAAAATTCCCCTAGCATCATCTTCATTGATGAGATTGATGCGGTTGCTCATAAGCGTGATGCGCGTGGTGGCGCTGGTCGCGAAGATGAACAGACGCTTAATCAGATTCTCGTCGAGATGGATGGTTTTGAAAATGAAACCGGTGTCATTGTTATCGCGGCGACCAACCGTGTCGATATGCTTGATAAAGCCCTACTTCGTCCAGGACGTTTTGATCGTCATGTTAACGTGACTTT